>NZ_JTKZ01000501.1:0-16600 GCF_000799035.1 Delftia sp. ZNC0008 | reverse complement strand
TGTCTACCGGATGGCCGACGTCGAGCGGCGTGCGAAGAGAGATCAGGAAATCTCGCGGCGCCAGGGCGGGCAGGCACCAGAGGATTGCCGCGACCAGGCCCCTGGCAGCCAATGGCCGACCCGCGGCGTGCAAGGCCTTGGAGTGGGCGGCCTGGCCCACATAGGGAAGGCATTGCATGAGGGCCAGCGGCGCCATGCGCGACAGCACATGGATGCTGCACAGCAGCAAGGCCGCCCATTGCACGTGGATGTCGACCAGCAGCGCGACCAGGGATAGCTTGGCCAGCAGTGCCATCACCAGGGCCATGGCGCCGTAGGCTCCCAGGCGCGAATCCTTCATGATTTCCAGCGCGCGCTCGGGCGGGACAAAGCCGCCCAGGCCGTCGGCCACGTCGGCCAATCCATCCTCGTGCAAGCCCCCTGTCATCCATAGCGTGGCAATGGTGGACAGCACGGCAGCCACCAGAGGCATCCAGGGGCTGGGTGCCAGCAGCCAGCCTGCGGCCAGCAGCCACGCCGCGCCCCAGGCGCCGACCAGCCAGCCCACGCCCGGCAGATGGGCCACGCTGGCGTGCTGCATTGCCGGACTCCAGCCGGCCCAGGCCGCAAGCCGCCCGGTGACCGGAATGCGGCTGAAGAACTGCAGGGCCAGCAGGAAATGGCGTATGGGCTGCATGTCTGGACAGCCGAGGCGGGGCCTACTTCAGGAAGAGCTGGTAGGCAGGGTTGCCGGTTTCCTCGACCCAGGGGTAGCCAAGATTGCTCAGGAAGGCGTCGAATTTCTTGCCATCCTTGGCGGGCACCTGCATGCCGACCAGGATGCGGCCGTAGTCCGCACCCTGGTTGCGGTAGTGGAACAGCGAGATGTTCCAGGTCGGCGCCATCAGGCTGAGGAACTTGAACAGTGCGCCGGGGCGCTCGGGGAAGACGAAGCGCAGCAGGCGCTCTTCCTGCGCCAGCGGCGAATGGCCGCCGACCATGTGGCGCAGATGCTCCTTGGCCATGTCGTCGAAGGTCAGGTCCAGCGCCTCGAAGCCCTGCTTCTCGAAGTTCCTGGCGATCTTCTCGGACTCGCCGCGCGCTGCCGTGGTCAGGCCCACGAAGACATGGGCCTTGTTCTCGTGGCTGATGCGGTAGTTGAACTCGGTCACGTTGCGCGGGCCGCCAGGCAGCTTGCCCACGACTTCGCAAAAGCGCTTGAAGCTGCCGCGTTCCTCGGGGATGGTCACGGCAAAAAGCGCCTCGCGCTCCTCGCCCACCTCGGCACGCTCGGCCACGAAGCGCAGCCGGTCGAAGTTCATGTTGGCGCCGCACAGGATGGCGGCATAGGTCTCGCCCCTGGTCTTGTTCTTCGCGACGTACTGCTTGATCGCCGCCACGGCCAGGGCGCCGGAGGGCTCGACGATGGAGCGCGTGTCCACGAAGATGTCCTTGATCGCGGCGCAGACGGCATCGGTATCGACCACCACGTAGTCGTCCACCAGGCCCTGGGCGATGCGGAAGGTCTCCTCGCCCACCAGCTTGACGGCCGTGCCGTCGGCGAACAGGCCCACGTCGGCCAGCTCCACGCGGTGGCCAGCGCGCACGGACTGCAGCATGGCGTCCGAATCCTTGGTGTGCACGCCGATCACCTTCACGTCGGGGCGCACGGCCTTGATGTAGTTGGCCACGCCCGAGATCAGGCCGCCGCCGCCGATGGCGACAAATACGGCATCCAGGCGCGGGCTGCCCAGCTTTTGCAGCTGGCTCAGCATTTCCATGGCAATCGTGCCCTGGCCGGCGATCACATAGGGATCGTCGAAGGGGTGCACAAAGGTCAGGCCCTTTTCCTTTTGCAGCCTGACGGCGTGCTTGTAGGCGTCGGAATAGCTTTCCCCGGCCAGTTCCACCTCGCCGCCCAGCGCCTGCACCGCATCGATCTTGACCTGCGGCGTGGTGGTGGGCATCACGATCACGGCGCGGCAACCGAGCTTGCGTGCGCCCAGCGCCACGCCTTGCGCATGGTTGCCGGCCGAGGCGCAGATCACGCCCTTTTCCAGCTGCTCGGCGGACAGGTGTGCCATCTTGTTGTAGGCGCCTCGCAGCTTGAAACTGAACACCGGCTGCTGGTCCTCGCGCTTGAGCAGCACCTTGTTGTGCAGGCGGCGGCTCAGCGCCTTGGCGGGCTCCAGGTCCGACTCCACGGCCACGTCGTATACGCGCGCGGTAAGGATCTTGGTCAGGTAGTCGGCAGGGGTCAGGGGGTGGTTCATCGTCGGCGAAAGGCTGGAGAGCAGCAGGCCGGGAGGCGGCCCGTCGGTGTCAGGCGGCCATCATAGGCGCTTGTGACTCATGCTGCAGTGCAGCGTCCAGGCTGGGCCAGGGACGACAAAGGCAAAAAAAAGCCCCAGGCTGTAAAGCCGGGGGCTGAATCCACCAATAGAGGAGGTGGAGGAGACAACTGGTGCGATGCAGAGTGAAGTTGGTTCACAATCTGCAGTCCATCTGGAGGGCTGTCCGGGTTAACCCTTCAGATAACGCTTGGGTGCATTGTATGCACGGCAGGTGCTGCGTTGCAACAAAATCAGGGTTTTTGTGTAGTTGATGCAAAATAGCAACAGTTTTTTGAGGACACAACAATGGAATGCACAGTGAGTTGGACAGGCGGCACGACCGGCATGCGCTCGGGCATGGGCTTCGTGGCGGAAACGGGCAGCGGCCATGTGGTCAATATGGACGGGGCGCCGGATGCGGCCAATCCTGCCAATGGAGGCCAGAACCAGGCACCCCGCCCCATGGAAATGCTGCTGGCAGGCGCAGGCGGCTGCACGGCCTACGACGTGGTGCTGATCCTCAAGCGCGGCAGGCACGCGGTCAAAGGCTGCAGCGTCAAGCTCACTTCGGAGCGCGCGGACACCGACCCCAAGGTGTTCACCAAGATCCACATGCAGTTCACCGTCAGCGGCACCGGCCTGCCAGCGGGCGCGGTGGAGCGGGCCATTGCCATGAGCCACGACAAATACTGCTCGGCCACCATCATGCTGGGCAAGACGGCCGAGATCACCACGGGGTTCGACATCGTCGAGGCCTGATGTGTCTGGGGGCTTGGGTCCGTGCCTCGGCAGGGACTCGGCAAGAATGAAGAAAGCGGGCCGGGCCCGCTTCTTTTTTGGCTGGATGCAGCTCCCGTCGTTTCAGAAGCTTCGGATCTCAGATGCGGTGAGCGGTCGTCGTCATGACCTTGGCGGCCAGGCGCATCAAGGCGCGGGCGGGCGGCGGCAGCTCCAGTGCGCCGGCTTCACGCGCAGCGGCGGCATGGCGCTCCTCATCGTCCTTCATGCGGGCCACCACGGCCAGCGAAGGGCGGTCCTCCTCGGGCAGACGGCCCAGATGGGATTCCAGGTGGGCGGAAACCTGCTCCTCGGTCTCCACCACGAAGCCCAGGCTGGCGGCGTCACTGATCTTGGCGGCCACCACGCCGATGGCGAATGCCCCGGCGAACCACAGCGGGTTCAGCAGGCTGGGTCGGTCGCCCAGGGCGTTGAGGCGGTCGCGGGTCCATGCCAGATGGTCGGTTTCCTCGCGGGCTGCCTCCAGCAGATGCTCGCGCAGCACCATGTCGCGCGTCACCATGGCCTGGGCGTTGTACAGCGCCTGGGCGCAGACCTCTCCGACATGATTGACGCGCATCAAGGCGCCCGACAGGCGGCGCTGTGCCTCGGTCAGCTCACCTTCCGCGATGCCGGTGGCGGGCGAGCGCTCGGCCGCGGAAGGCTGTGCAAACAGGGTGCGAAGCGCCGCATCGGCGGCAGTCAGTATCTTGTCCATGGGCGGTCCCTAGAGCGGAAAATCTTGGCAAATTCAGGGTCTGAACGGTACACCAGGACGACATGCCCTCTCTTTGTGCAAGCGCAACAAGGCCGGCGCGATGTTCGGGTTGGGCCTGATTGTGTTGGTCTGCAGGTTTGTTGCGGCAGTGCAACGAAAAACGGGGGTTCAAGCCCGTTTGTGGGTGAATTTCTTTGCATGGGCAGCGGCGGTCTGGTGCAATAGGCCCTAACTTCCCCACCAGGAGGTTGGCGCGGGAAACCGGTGGAGCCTCAGGCCAAGCCTCTCTTCCTCACGACCGGCGCCCTTCTAAACCTTGGAGTAACTCGTAATGAAAAAATCTCTGATTGCCCTGGCAGTGCTGGCTGCTTCCGGCGCCGCAATGGCTCAATCCTCCGTGACCCTGTTCGGTATCGTGGACACCAACGTTGCCTACGTGAACAAGGACGCAGCTGGCGACAGCCGTTATGGTCTGGGCACCAGCGGCGCTTCCACGAGCCGTCTGGGCCTGCGCGGCACGGAAGACCTGGGTGGTGGTCTGAAGGCTGGCTTCTGGCTGGAAGGCGAAATCTTCGGTGACGATGGCAACGCCAGCGGCTTCAACTTCAAGCGTCGTTCCACCGTGAGCCTGTCGGGCAACTTCGGTGAAGTGCGCCTGGGCCGTGACCAAGTTCCGACCTTCCAAAAGCTGACCTCCTACGACCTGTTCAGCGCCACCGGTATCGGCCAGTTCATGGGCTTCCGTAACTGGGCTGCTGGCCAAGGCGCCGACGACAACGGCATCCGCGCTAACAACCTGATCTCGTACTACACCCCCAACTTCGGCGGTTTCAACGCCGGCTTTGGCTACGCTTTCGACGAAAAGCAAACCATCGGTACTGCTGACAGCGTCGGCCGTTACATCGGCGGTTACGTTGCATACGACAACGGCCCCCTGAGCGCCAGCCTGGGCGTTGCCCAGCAAAAGACTGCCGTTGGCGGCCTGGCTACCGACCGTGACGAAATCACCCTGGGTGCTTCGTACAACTTCGGCGTTGCCAAGCTGAGCGGCCTGCTGCAACAGACCAAGTTCAAGCGCGACATCGGCGGCGACATCAAGACCAACTCCTACATGCTGGGCGCTTCGGCTCCCGTGGGCGGCGTGGGCGAAGTCAAGCTGCAGTACGCTCTGTACGACCAGAAGGCCATCGACTCCAAGGCTCACCAGATCACTCTGGGCTACGTGCACAACCTGTCCAAGCGCACCGCTCTGTACGGCAACCTGGCATTCCTGAAGAACAAGGATGCTTCGACCCTGGGCCTGCAAGCCAAGGGCGTGTACGCTGGTGGCGTGCAAGCTGGCGAAAGCCAGACTGGCGTGCAAGTCGGTATCCGCCACGCTTTCTAATGAACGGCTGGCGTAAGCCAGTTGCCATTTGAAGCAAAAAAGAGCCAGTCTTCGGACTGGCTCTTTTGTTTTGTGCTAGGGAAAGACCTGTGTTGTGCTTGTGCCAACGGTGACGAGGCGGGAAAAGCGTTTCTAGAATGAAATTTCCACCAACCAATCGTTAACAAGAGAGAGACAACACAATGAATTCTTCATTCGTGAAAAAGAGCGTGGCACTGGCGGTGTTGGCAGCAACGGCACCCTTGGCAGCATTCGCCCAGCAAAGCAGCGTACAGCTGTACGGCATCGTCGATGCCGGCGTGCGCCACACCACCAATGAAGGCCCGACCAAGAGCGGCAAGACCCAGATGATCGGCGGCGGCATGTCGCAAAGCCGCTGGGGCATCAACATCACCGAGGACCTGGGCGGCGGTCTGGCAGCCATTGCCAACCTGGAAGCCCGTTTCCTCACCGACACCGGCGAGCAGGCTGCGGCAAGCTACTTCCAGCAATCCTGGGTGGGCCTGCGCAGCAAGAGCTTCGGCCAGATCACCCTGGGTCGCCAGTACAACATGCTGTTCGATCTGGTGACGTCCACCTATGCCTCCTTCCCGTATTCGCCGTACATGGAGGCCTACAAGCCTGAAATCGGCATGTCCATGGGCGCGCGCGCCAGCAACATGGTCAAGTACCTGGCCGAGTTCGGCCCCGTGCGCGGCGCATTGCAGTATTCGTTCGACGAGAACAACACCTTCGACAAGGTCGGCACTGGCGTGGTGCCCGGTGGCGCCATCAAGACGGCCGGCGGCTATCTGCGCTACTCGCAAAGCGGCATTTCCGCAGGCGCCGGCTACCTGGGCACGACGCTGCCGGCCGGCACCAAGGTCGATGCCTATACCCTGGGCGGCTCCTACCGCGTGGGTCCCTGGTACGTCAACCTGGGCTACGGCCTGAACAAGCGCAAGGACGCATTCCCGGCGGCAACCGCAGGCGGTGGATTCGACCAGGCCATCCTCAACTCCTTCTGGACGGGTTCGTCCAACGGCGGCTTCGTGGCCGGCGACGCCAACAAGCGCCAGATGTACAAGATGGGCTTCGGCTACCAGATCACGCCCCAGATCAATGTGGGCGCGCATTACTACCATGCCAAGCAGTCGGGCTCGGGCACGGGCAATTTCAATGGCAAGGCAGACTTCCTGGTGGCGGTGCTCGACTACGCCTTCTCCAAGCGTACGGATGCCTATGTGGCCCTGGACCACACCAAGACCAGTGGCGGCTCGGGCGTGATGCTCGACGCCAATGGCGCCACCAAGCGCACGGGCTTCACCGTCGGCCTGCGCCATCGCTTCTGAGCGCGCGGCGTTTGCGCAACGGATGGCCTCCTTTGGGAGGCCTTTTTGTTTCCTGTCGATGGGCTGACGGTGGGCGGGCGCGATTTCCTGCGTTAAGGTAATGCGCAGGCCAATGAAGCGAAAGAACCAAGGCGATGGAAGCCACTCGATACAAGGCAGGCGGTCGGGTCTTTGCCCAGATCGCTCAGTACCACCCCGAGCTGACGGCGCTGCGCCGCGAGCTGCATGCGCATCCTGAGCTGGGGTTCGAGGAGCGCTTCACGGCTGCGCGCGTCAAGGAGGCCTTGCGGCAATGCGGCGTGGACGAGATCCACGAAGGCCTGGGCACCACGGGCCTGGTGGCCGTGATCCGTGGCCAGGGGCATAGCTCGGGAGCGATGGTGGGCCTGCGTGCCGACATGGATGCACTGCCCATGGTCGAGCACAACGAATTTCCCTGGAAATCGGGCAAGCAGGGGTTGATGCACGGCTGCGGGCATGACGGCCATACGGCCATGCTGGTGGGCGCCGCCCGCTACCTGGCTGCGACACGGCGTTTCGACGGCTCGGCCGTGCTGGTCTTTCAGCCTGCCGAGGAAGGACGGGGCGGCGCGCGGGCCATGATCAATGACGGGCTTTTCGACCGCTTTCCCATGCAGTCCGTGTACGCCATGCACAACTGGCCCGCCATGCGCGCCGGCACCGTCGGTATCAACATGGGCGCGATGATGGCGGCGGCCGACCGCATCACCATCGAGATCACGGGGCGCGGCGGCCACGGCGCCCATCCCTACCAGACGGTGGACGTGGTGCTGGCGGCCGCGCACATCACCACGGCGGTGCAGAGCATCGTCTCGCGCAATGTGCGCGCCATCGACAGTGCCGTCATCAGCCTGTGTGCCGTGCAGGCCGGGGACCTGGGCGCCTTCAGCGTGATGCCGGGCACGGCAACGCTGGTGGGAACCGTGCGGACCTTCGATCCCGCCGTGCAGGACCGTGTCGAGCAGCGCCTGCAGGAGTTGTGCAGCGCGGTGGCGCTGGGGCTGGGTGCGACGGCCAAGGTCAACTACGAGCGCATCTATCCCGCCACCATCAATTCCCCCACGGAGGCCGCCTTTGCGGCCGACGTGGCCCAGGCGCTGGTGGGCGTGGAGAACCTGGACCGGCAGCTGGAGCCCAGCATGGGCGCGGAGGATTTTTCCTTCATGCTGCAGCACAAACCCGGCGCCTACCTGCGCCTGGGGCAATCCACGGGCGCCCAGCCCGGGGTGCCGCTGCACAGCAGCCGGTATGACTTCAACGACGAGGTGCTGCCGCTGGGCGCTGCCCTGCACGCCAGCCTGATCGAGCAGGCCATGCCGCTGCCTTCGCAGGACGTATAGCGCAGGCGGAGCCGGTCAGCGGGGCGGTCCCTCGGTCGCAAGAAGGTGGGCCTTTACCGTTTCCAGGATCTCGTCGGACAAGGCTGGATTGGCGGCGACCGTGGCACGTGCCAGGACCAGGGCGCCCACCATGCTGCTGAGCATGGCCATGGCCTGGGCGCGCTGTGCGGCATCGGGTGCCTGATCGTCGCCAAGTGTGCCGATCACGCGCGCAAACCTGCCGATGTTGCGTTCCACCCCTTCGGCGAACACCGCTGAAAGATCACCACCTGCCCGAGCCACGTCCACGGCCAGCGCCGCAGCGGGGCAGCCCTCGCCGGTGCTGTCGCGGTGCTGCGGCGACAGATAGGACTGCACGCGCGCGGCAAGGCTGCCGGCCTGTACACCCTGCAGGCCGTCCAGCGGCGCGATGGACCAGTCGAAGGCGCGTGCGCAGGCCTCGCGCACCAGCGCATCCTTGGATTCGAAGTGGCGATAGAGCCCGCCGTGCGTGAGCCCCGCGCCGCGCGTCACCTCGGCCACGCCGACGCCGTCCAGCCCGTGCTCGCGGTACAGCCGTGCGGCGGCTTCGAGGATGTCCTGCCGGTTCTGCGCGGCCTGGGCTTTCGTGACTTTCATGTGCACTGTCCAATGATTATGGTTGTCATCAAAATGCGTTTATGATGACGGCCATCATCATAAGTCCGTGCCTGCAGGCAATGCTCACCATCTGCGGCAGGGGCTGTGCACTCTACAGGGAAGAACCGATGAACGCCTCTTCAATCCCGAGCAGCCTGTGCCCCGTGCGCGCTGCAGTCTCTGCATGGTCCATCAGGGAGCGTTCATGAGCACGGGTCCTCTCGCACGCCGCGTGGTCATCACGGGCATGGGCATGGTCTCGCCGCTGGGTCGGGGCACTGAATTGGCCTGGCGGCGGCTGCTGTCCGGCGCATCGGGCCTGAGCCGGCTGCCCGAGGATCTGGCGCCCGATGTGCCGGGCCAGGTGGCAGGCCAGGTGCCCGACCTGGCCCGGGACCCGGAAGGCGGCTGGGACATCGATGCCGTGGTCTCGCCCAAGGACCAGCGCAAGATGGACCGCTTCATTCCGCTGGCACTGGACGCTTCGGACCAGGCCCTGGCCCAGGCCGGCTGGCAGCCGGCCAGCGAGCAGGAGCGCACGCGCACGGCCTGCATCATTGGCTCGGGCATCGGCGGCTTTGGCGCCATTGCCCAGGCCGTGCGCACCACGGACAGCCGGGGGGTGTCGCGCCTGTCGCCCTTCACCGTACCGTCTTTCCTGGTCAATCTCGCGGCCGGGCATGTGTCGATACGCCATGGGCTCAAGGGACCGCTGGGAGCCCCCGTCACCGCCTGCGCAGCCAGCGTGCAGGCCCTGGGCGACGGCCTGCGCATGATCCGTTCGGGCGAGGCCGATGTGGCGCTGTGCGGCGGCGCCGAGGCGGCCATCGACCGCGTGAGCCTGGGCGCGTTCGCGGCGGCCAAGGCCCTTTCCACGGGATACAACGACCGGCCCGAAGAGGCCTCACGCCCCTTCGACGCGGGCCGCGACGGCTTTGTCATGGGCGAGGGCGCGGGCGCCCTGGTGCTGGAGGGACTGGACCACGCCCTGGCGCGTGGCGCCGTGCCGCTGGCCGAAGTGGTGGGCTACGGCACCAGTGCCGATGCCTATCACATCACCTCGGGCCCGGAAGATGGCGACGGCGCGCGCCGCAGCATGGCACAGGCGCTGGCCATGGCCGGGCTGTCGCCGGATCAGTTGCAGTACCTCAATGCCCACGCCACCTCCACGCCCGTGGGCGACCGGGGCGAGCTGGCGGCCATGCGCTCCCTGTTTGGCGAGGGCAGCGGCGTGGCGATCAGCTCCACCAAGTCGGCCACGGGCCATCTGCTGGGCGCGGCGGGCGCGGTGGCGGCCATCTTCACGGTGCTGGCGCTACGCGACCAGATGGCGCCGGCCACGCGCAATCTCGTGGAGCCCGATCCCCTGGCCCAGGGGCTGGACCTGATCGCCGGCGCGGCCAGGCCCTGGGCCATGGAGCATGCCCTGGTCAACGGTTTCGGCTTTGGTGGCGTCAACGCCTCGCTGGTGCTCAGGCGCTGGCAGGGCTGAACGAGGCGGGTGGGCCTGGGGTTGGTGCTACGTGTAGCGCTTGGCCCGCAGGTTGTTCTTCATCTGCTCCAGCGCAGGCTGCAGGGCCGGGCCGATGCGCAGCGCCACACAGGTGGCCAGCACGTCGATGACCAGCAGGTGCAGCAGGCGCGACACCATGGGGCTGTAGCGGTCGTAGCCCTCGGGATGGTCGGCGGCCAGATGGATGTGGCAGGCCGAGGCCAGGGGCGAGCCGCTGGCGGTGATGGCAATCGTGGTGGCGCCGTTCTTGCGCGCGATGTCGGCGGCGTCCATCAGGTCGCGCGTGCGGCCCGAGTTGGAGATGATCACCGCGCAGTCGCCGGGTCCCAGCAGGGTGGCGCTCATCACCTGCATGTGGCCGTCGCTGGTGGCCAGGCTGGTCACGCCCAGGCGAAAGAACTTGTGCTGCGCGTCCTGCGCCACGATGCCCGAGTTGCCTGCCCCGTAGAACTCGATGCGCCGGCCTGTCTGCCAGGTCGAGGCGATGGCCTGCGCCGCCTGCTCTATGGCCGTGGTGCTGGCGGCATTGCGGTATTGCAGGAAGGCGGCCACGGCGTTGTCCACCACCTTGACCATCACGTCGCTGGTCTTGTCGTCGGTGTCCACGCTGCGGTGGATGAAGGGCACACCCTCGCTGACGCTGCCGGCCAGCTTGAGCTTGAAGTCGGCCAGGCCGTCGTAGCCCATGCTGCGGCAAAAACGCACCACCGTCGGCTTGCTGACATGGGCTCGCTCGGCCAGTTCGCGCACCGGCTGCCGTGCGAAGGCCCGTGGATCGGCCAGCACCAGGCGGGCCACGCGTTGTTCGGCGGGAGCAAGCGAGGGCAGCGAGGCGGTGATGCGGTCCAGCATTAGGCGGTGGGCGGTGTTCTGTGGGTGAAGGGGGCGGTTGCCGCAAGGCAGGTCCAGCGCGCATTTTGCATGAGCTGCAGCCTCTGCTTACTTTCGCGACGCCGATGCAAACCATGCAGGCGCATACACTCTGAGGATTTGCCGGTACAAGCGCACCGCTGTGGTGCGACGCCGCCTTTCCCCCAGGCTCCCGCCCAAAGGATGACCGATGAACCAGCTTGATGCGCTTCGACAGTACACGACCGTGGTGGCCGATACCGGCGACTTCCACCAACTGGCCCAGTTCCAGCCGCGGGACGCGACCACCAATCCCTCGCTCATCCTCAAGGCGGTGCAAAAGCCCGAGTACGCGCCGCTGATGCGCGCCACCGTGGCCCAGTACAAGGGCCGCCGCCTCGACGAGGTCATGGACCGCATGCTGGTGCGCTTCGGCTGCGAGATCCTGAACACCATTCCGGGCCGCGTCTCCACCGAAGTCGATGCGCGCCTGTCGTTCGATACCTCGGCCACCGTGGCGCGTGCCGAGCGCCTGATCGAGCTGTACCAGGCCGAAGGCGTGCACATCGACCGCGTGCTCATCAAGATCGCCTCCACCTGGGAAGGCATCGAGGCCGCACGCCAGCTGGAGCTGCGCGGCATCCACACCAACCTCACCCTGCTGTTCTCGTTCTCCCAGGCCGTGGCCTGCGGACAGGCCAAGGTGCAGCTGATCTCGCCCTTCGTGGGCCGCATCTACGACTGGTACAAGAAGCAGGCCGGCGCCCAGTGGGACGAGGCCGCCATGGCCGGCGCCAACGATCCCGGCGTGCGCTCCGTGCGCGCCATCTACGAGCACTACAAGCACTTCGGCATCGCCACCGAGGTCATGGGCGCGAGCTTTCGCAACACGGGCCAGATCGTGGCGCTGGCGGGCTGCGACCTGCTGACCATCGCCCCCGAACTGCTGGCCCAGCTGGGCGCCAGCGATGCGCCCCTGGCGCGCGCCCTGGACCCCGAGGCCGCGCGGACCCTGGCCCTCGATCCCGTGCACTACGACGAGGCCGGTTTCCGCCTGGCCCTCAACGAGGACGCCATGGCCACCGAGAAGCTGGCCGAAGGCATACGCGCCTTCGCTGCCGACACCCGCAAGCTCGAAGCATTGATGCAGCAGGCCGCAGACTGATTGGATGAAGATCTTGCCCGTTTTGTGCAACACCTTGCCGGCCTGGTCGGCACTTGAACGCCATTTCAACGAAGACATCCGGTCCCTGGATCTGCGCCAGGCCTTTGCCGCGGACGCGGGCCGGCTGGACGCGCTGAGCCAGCAGGCCCCGCATGTCTTCGCCGACCTGTCCAAGAACCTCTGGACCGAAGCCACCGAGACGCTGCTGCGCGAGCTGGCGCAGCAGGCCGGCGTGCTGGCCCAGCGCAACGCCATGCTGGCCGGCGAGCCCGTCAACTGCACCGAGGGCCGCGCCGTCATGCACTGGCTGCTGCGCATGCCGCGCGACGGCGGCCAGCTGCGTCACTGCGCCACCGTGCAGCAGTGGCAGCCGGCCATGCACGAGGCGCTGGCCCAGGTGCACGAGACGCTGGACGCCATGCTGGCCCTGGCCGAGCAGGTGCGTGGCGACGGGGGCATCACCGACATCGTGAACATCGGCATCGGCGGCTCGCACCTGGGCCCCGAAGTGGTGGTCAATGCGCTGGAGGACTGGGTCGATGCGGGCAAGAATTTCCATTTCGTCTCCAACGTCGATGGCCATGAGCTCGGCCATGTGCTGCGCCGCGTGCGCCCGCACAGCACGCTGTTCCTGATCGCCTCCAAATCCTTCACCACGGCCGAGACCATGCTCAACGCGCACTCGGCGCGCCGGTGGTTCCTGGAGCAGGGCGGCAGCGAGGATGCGCAGGCCGCGTGCTCCATCGACCGGCACTTCGTGGCGCTCACCACCAATGTGCAGGCCGCAGCCGACTTCGGCATCCGCCGCACGCTGGGATTCTGGGACTGGGTGGGCGGGCGTTTTTCGCTGTGGTCGGCCATCGGCCTGCCGGTGGCCATCGCCATCGGGGCGGCGCAGTTCCGTGCGCTGCTGGACGGCGCCCATGCCATGGACGCGCATTTCTTTTCCTCCGGCGTGGAGGGCAACCTGCCGCTGCGCCTGGGCCTGCTGGACGTCTGGTATCGCGATTTCTGCGGCTTCTCCAGCCGCTGCATTGCCCCCTACAGCCATGGCCTGCGGCGGCTGACCGCCTATCTGCAGCAGCTGGAGATGGAGAGCAATGGCAAGGGCGTGACGCGCGACGGGCAGACACTGCCCGTGCGCACGGCGCCCGTGATCTGGGGCGAGCCCGGCACCAATGGCCAGCATGCCTTCTTCCAGATGCTGCACCAGGGCCAGGACGTGATTCCCGTGGAATTCATCGCACTGCGCGACGGCGGCAAATACCTGGGCGCCCACCACCAGAGCCTGGTCGTCAACGCCATTGCCCAGGCCCAGGCCCTGATGGAGGGGCGCCACGGCGAGGGTGCGGAGCGCCATTGCGCGGGCAACCGGCCCAGCAGCTTCCTGCTGCTGCAGCAGCTCGATCCGGCATCGCTGGGTGCCCTGATCGCACTGTACGAGCACCGTGTCTTCTCGGCCGGTGCGGTGTGGGGCATCAACAGCTTCGACCAATGGGGCGTGGAGCTGGGCAAGCACCTGGCGCGCCAGCTGCATGCGCGCCAGGACTGCGGCGACTGGCAGGGCGTCGATGCCTCGACGCAGGGCCTCATGCACCGGCTTGCGGCAGGGTCGGCCGGCTGACCGGGCGCTGCGGGCCTGTGGCCCCCGCAGCGCACCAGCAGGGTGCCGGGTCATGTGGGTGGAGCATGACCTTCTTCCATTTCATCGTTATGCACAGGCGCCTGATTGCTCGATAGTTGATGCAATCGCCTTGACGGCGGCCCTGCTTGCATGCAGCCAGTGACGGCGGCTCGGCAGGGTGGAGGCGCAGCGCGCCTTCGGACCTGCAACAACTATCCAAGGAGACCCTCGATGCGATTCGTACTGGCCCATGTGGCGATGGCATGTGTGGTGGCGACAACTGGCGCTGCCCATGCACAGGAAGCGGCCGGCACGCTGGACAAAATCCAGAGCACAGGCAAGGTGGTGATGGGCGTGCGCGAAAGCTCGGCGCCCATGGCCTATGCCTTCGGGACCACGCAGAAGTACGTGGGCTACCACGTCGAGCTGTGCGAGAAGGTGCTGGCCCAGATCGTGCCCAAGGCCAAGATCGAGTACATGGCCCTGACCTCGCAGAACACCATGCCCCTGGTGCAGAACGGCACCGTGGACATCGGCTGCGGCCCGACCACCAACAACCTCGCGCGCCAAAAGCAGGTGGCCTTTGCCGTGACCACCTACGTGAGCCAGGTGCGCATGGCCGTGCGTGCCGACTCGGGCATCACCTCCTTCAAGCAGCTCGACGGCAAGCCCGTGGCGGCCTCGGCCGGCACGACTGCCGTGCAGCTGCTGCGCAAGTACGGGCGCGACAATGGCGTGAACCTGCCCACCTCGCTGGGCAAGGACCATTTCGAGAGCTTTCTGATGCTCGAATCGGGCCGTGCCGATGCCTTCGTGCTGGACGACAACCTGCTGGCCGGCGTCATCGCCAACTCCAAGAACCCTGCAGGCTTCAAGATCGTGGGCGAGGTGCTGGGCTCCGAACCCATCGCCATCCTGTTTCGCCGCGACGATCCCGCCTTCAAGAAGGCCGTGGA
Organism: Delftia sp. ZNC0008; assembly: GCF_000799035.1. Lineage (NCBI taxonomy): Bacteria > Pseudomonadati > Pseudomonadota > Betaproteobacteria > Burkholderiales > Comamonadaceae > Delftia > Delftia sp. ZNC0008. Next base: position 1,989 of record NZ_JTKZ01000501.1, on the reverse strand, counting down.
CGACGTGCTGGTGGGCATGATGGCCTCGGGCGAAGTGGCGAAGATCTACGACAAGTGGTTCGTGCAGCCCATTCCGCCCAAGAATGCCCCGTTGAACCTGCCCATGAGCGACATGCTCAAGCAGCTGCTGCAAAAGCCCAACGACAAGCCGCTGGAGTCCTACGCGCAGCAGTGACCACGGGCCCGGACCCGGTCATCGCGACCGGGCCAGTTCGGCCACCGCCTGTGCCAGTGCCGCAATGCCTGCATCGATCTGATCGGTGGCAATGGAGGACAGGCGCAGCCGGAAAAAGGGGCAGGGCTGGCGCGGCGTCGCAAAGAACGCGCTGCCTGCCTCGATCAGCACGCCGTGGCGGCGCGCCACGGCGGCCAGCGCATCGGTGTCCAGCCAGGCCGGCGCCTGCACCCACAGCGATGCGCCTCCCTGGGGCTGGCGGAAGATGAAATCCGGCAGGTGTGCGCGCAGCGAGCGGTCCACCTGCGCCACGCGCTCCAGCATGGCCTGGTTCACGCGGCGCGCATGGGCCTCATGGTGGCCCAGCGACAGGAACAGCGCATAGGCGTGCTGCAGAAAGGCGCTGGGGTGGCGCACCATGGCATGGCGCAGCACGCGCAACTCGTCGATCAGCGCGCGCGGCGCAACGATGTAGCCCAGCCGCAGCGCGGGCGACAGGCTCTTGGACAGCGACCCCACATAGATCACACGCCCGCCCTTGTCCAGGCTCTTGAGCGCGGGCATGGGCGTGCCCTGGTAGAGGTTCTCGGCCTCGTAGTCGTCCTCGATGATCACGAAATCGCCCTGCTCGGCGCGGCGCAGCAGCTGCTCGCGCCGCTGCAGGCTCAGCGTCACGGTGGTGGGGCTCTGGTGCGAGGGCGTGACGAACAGATAGTCCAGCGGCGGCAGGCCATCGACCACCACGCCTTCCTCGTCCACGGCCACGGGCACCCAGTGGGGGCGGCGCAGCGAAAAGGTGTTGCGCGCATGCGGGTGGCCCGGCTCCTCGAAGCCCAGCCGCTGCGAGGGGTCCAGCAGCGCGTCGGCCAGCAGGTAGAAGGCCTGCTGCGCGCCCACGGTGACCAGGATCTCATCCTTGAGCGCGAACACGCCGCGCCGGGGCAGCAGGCGCAGGCGGATCTGCTCGATCAGGTCGGGCACATCGTCGGTCTCGAAGTCCGGCGTCCACTGCGGCAGCTGGGCGCGCGCCAGGCTGCGCGTGCAGCATTCCCGGAAGCCTTCGGTGGGAAACAGCGCGGGATCGTGCATGCCGTAGACGAAGGGGTAGGGGTACTCGCGCCACTGCAGCGGCTTGGACAGCGTGTGCCTGTCCGTCAGCGAGCGCAGCACGCGTGCAGACCAGTCCGGTGCGGGCTCCCCGGGACTTGCCGCAGGCAGGGCCACGGCGCCGTCCACACCAGCCAGGCGCGAATCCCGGGCCACGAACACGCCGCTGCGCGGGCGGGCTTCCAGAAAGCCTTCATCCACGAGCTGCTCGTAGACCGTGGTCACGGTATTGCGCGACACCTCCAGCAGGCGCGACAGCTCGCGCGAGGGTGGCATGGCCGCGCCGGGCGGCAGGCGGCCTTCGAGGATGGGCTGGACCAGGGCCAGGCGCAGGCGGTCCTTCAGGGGAAGGCCGGGCTGCTCGGGCAGCGCGAACAGGCGGGCCCACTGGTGGCGTGGGTCTGTGACGGAAGGGGTGCTCATGGCGCAACGGAGGCAATCGGGGGGCGTTCTTGGCGCGGCCGGGCAGAGGGCGCGCGGTCGGCGCCATGTTGCGGTGCGGGTGCGGGCAAGTAAAGGTTTGGGCCGGCCGACGCGGGTAAACACCGGGCCTCTGGCTCCTACGTTTGGACGGCTGTGGCCCCCGCGGCCCGCGCCCTTGTTGCGTATTCTGGATTGAAGGCAGCGAGCCGCGCGGCCTGGCGATCCAACGAGGGAGACAGTCCATGCACACCATCACTTTCCGACGCCGCGCCCTGGCGACGCGG
>NZ_JTKZ01000389.1:0-9416 GCF_000799035.1 Delftia sp. ZNC0008 | reverse complement strand
CGCGCGTGCCAGCGCCTGGGGCTGGCGCAGCGCCCTCGCCTGCGCCGCCCTGGCGCTGGGCGTGGCCGCCAGCTTTGCCATGCTGGAGATGGACCTGCCCTCGCTGTTCACCGGCGCGGCGGGCCGGTCCATGCTGGAATTCGTCATCAGCTTCTTCCCGCCCGACACCAGCGCCGAATGGCTGCGCAAGGTGGCCGTGGGCGTGTGGGAGACGCTGGCCATTTCCGTGGTCGGCACCCTGCTGGCGGCCGTGCTGGGCCTGCTGCTGGCGCTGCCGCGCTGGCGCGCCCCCTGGAGCCTGGTGCTCAACGTGCTGCGCTCCGTGCCCGAGCTGGTCTGGGCCACCATCACCGCCCTGGCCGTGGGCCTGGGCCCGTTCGCAGGCGCGCTGGCGCTGGCGCTGCACACGGCCGGCGTGCTGGGGCGCCTGTATGCCGAGGCCCTGCAGAACCAGCCCGCCGCCCCCACCCAAGCGCTGCGCCTGTCCGGCAGCGGCCGTGCCATGGCCTTCCTCTACGCGACGCTGCCCGGCGCCGCGCCGCAGTTGCTGGCCTATACGCTGTACCGCTGGGAGATGAACATCCGCATGGCCGCCATCCTGGGCTTCGTGGGCGCGGGCGGGCTGGGGCAGTTGCTGTACTTCGAGCTGTCGCTGTTCCACTACGCCCAGGCCAGCACCGTCATCATCGCCATGCTGGCGCTGTCCGTGGCCGTGGACTGGGCCAGCGCGGCGCTGCGCAGGCGCATGGGTTAGGTGGCGGGGGCCGCGGCGCCGTCACCCTCCACCTCGACCAGGTAGTCGATCAGCGCCCGCAGCTTCAGCGGCACATGGCGCGTGGGCGCATAGACCGCATGCACCACGCGCGGCGCGTACTTGCCGCACAGCGCCCAGCCCGGCAGCACGGGCGCCAGCTGCCCGGCCTGCAGCGCCGCCTGCGCCGCAAAGTCCGCTACCACGCCGATGCCTGGCCCCTGCTGCAGCGCCTGGATGATGCCCAGGCTGCTGGCAATGGTGATGGGCGTATTCACCAGCAGACGCGTAGCGGGCGCAGCCGGCTGGTGCCCAGCGCGCTGCGGACGCAATTCGACCTCGTTCTGGAACTGGCCGTAGCCCAGGCTGATGAAGGGATGCGCCAGCAACTGCTCAGGCGCACCGATGGCCTCATGCCGCGCCAGGTAGCCGGGTGTGGAGACCAGCACATAGCGGATGGTCTTGAGCGGCCGCGCCACCAGCCCCGGCGCGATCTGGCCCGGCACGCTGATGCGCAGGCCCAGGTCCAGCCCCTCGGCCACCAGGTCCACCATGCGGTCCGTCATGTCCACCTGCACCTGCACCTCGGGCCAGCGCGCGCAAAAGCCCGGCAGCAGCGGTGACAGCCAGAGATCGCCCAGCACGGCCGGCGCGCTGATCTTCAGCAGCCCGCGCGGCTGCTGGCGCAACTGGCCGGCCAGCGCCTGCACGGCCTGGGCATCCTCCACCAGCCGCAGGCAGGCCTGATGGATCTCTGCCCCCGCCTCGGTCAGCGACAGCGAGCGCGTGGTGCGCTGCAGCAGCCGCAGCCCGAAATGCGCCTCCAGCCGCCCCACGCTGCGGCTCACGGCCGAAGTCGTCAGCCCCAATTGCCGGGCCGCGCCCGCAAAGCTCTGGTGCTCCACCACGCGGGCGAAGACCAGCATTTCATCCAGGGGCATGGCGGTATCGGGCAAGGCGCTACTCCGGTCTTTGTTGCATGTCAGGCAATAATAATTTGAATGACTGGTAGATTGTTGATTGATTGCAGGGTCCGCAAGATATGGCCATGCGCTCCATACCGAAGCGCGCCCAGGAATCCACACCATGTCCCACAGCCCCAGCCTCACATCTGCAACCTCAACCACGCGGCCCCGAGCCAGCCAGGGCGGCACCTGGCGCATGCTGCTGGCCATGGCGCTGTCGGGCACCATCGGCCTGCTGGTCGTGGAAAGCGCGCTGCCGCCGCTGCTGGTCGTATTCGCCCGGTGCGTGCTGGGCGCACTGGGCCTGGGCCTGTGGCTGGCCTGGCGGCGCGAATGGGTCGCCCCTCAAGGCCGTGAATGGCTGTGGCTGGCTGGCGGCGGCATCGCCCTGGTGCTCAACTGGGTCGCCCTCTTCAGCGCCTACCACTACAGCTCCATCGCCGTGGCCACCGTGGTCTACCACGTGCAGCCCTTCATGCTGCTGGCTCTTTCGGCGCTGCAGGGCGAGCCCGTCGAACGCCGCAAGCTGCCCTGGCTGCTGCTGGCCCTGTTGGGGGTGGCGCTGAGCAGCGGCCTGGTCGGGCTGGATGGCATGGATGCATCGCATGCTGGAACAGGCGCCTGGATAGGCGTGGCCCTGGCCCTGCTGGCCGCCGCTCTCTACGCAGGCACCACGGTGGCCACGCGCCGCCTGGGCCACATGCCCTCGGCCCAGATCGCCATGCTGCAGATGCTGGCGGGCGGACTGGTGCTGAGCCTGTGGGCCCTGCCGCTGCTCACCCATATCGCCGCAGCCAGCCCTCAATTGCTGTCAGCGCGCGCCGCCTCCATGGTGCTGACCCTGGGACTGGTCCATACGGCCTTCATGTACACGGTGATGTATGCCGCATTCCAGCGGCTGCCGGCGCCCGCCATTGCGGCACTGTCCTTCGTCTACCCCGCCATGGCCTTGCTGGTGGATCTGGTCTGGTTTGGCGCCGTGCCGTCGGCGGCGCAGTGGGTCGGGATGGGCTGCATTGTGGTGGCGGTGCTGGGGCACCGGCTCACGGGCCAGTCCTAACGGTCCAGCGCAACCAAGCCGAACGTAATCTGGTGCGAACGCCCAGGTTTTCCGGAGCAGGATCAGAATCGTTTTCGGCCTGATCGGAAAAACATGATCGACATCAAAACCCCAAAACCATCATCCTCGTCAAGAGAAATCCACTACCCCAATAGCGGATTCTCAAAATAGACGAGAGAGTTCAAATTTACCGTGCGGAATAGCATGCACCCTGCAAAATTCGTGCAATAGAGTAACTGCAGGATCAGAGACAAAGGTCTTTACCCCAAGATCCTGAAGTTACCACGGATTTTAAGGAAACCAGATCAACCGGAAACTGTCAATCATCAATTTTTCTTGATGATGTAGCTGGGGCTGGTAACAATGTTCGCATAAGGATCAATCCTCATGCAATTGGAGGATGAGGGGTTTGTGCTCAGAGTCGTCCATCCGGCAGGACCTGGCTCACAGGCCTCAAGCTGGTAACCCGAGGGCGCATTGCTGATGAAGGCATGTGTCGTGTTCAGAGCCCACGTGATACCGCCTACACTACTGTGCAGTGTGCACTTTCCGCCAACAGCTTTCTTGACCCAATGCCCCGGCGCAGGATTGGCTCCATTACACTCAGTTCTTGTCTGCAACGTATATCCGCCATCCAGCCACATATAGGCATGGTTTTGCAGCAACAACGGTGGCTGTCCATTTTCGTTGATGAAGTAGGCTACGATTTTATGCCTTTTCCCGTCACGTTCGGCATATGGCACATCCAGAGTTCCACTGAAACCGTGCACACCGGAGTCTCCGCATATATTTCCTACCGCCTGCTCGCGTGGGATATTTGCATGCAAAGCACCTAGGAATTTATTATCTGCACTACCGCTCCAGAAGTGAACCCATCCGGAAACGCCAGGCGTTGCCGGATTACACGCCCATCCTTCTATGTGAGCGCCATCGGTATAGGTATTGGAAGTGGAACCGATCCACCCTTCCGCCAATGCATTCGACGACAAGAAAGAAGCAAAAACTACCGCACAACCAACATATGCAATCTTCATTACGGAAATCTCCTCAAGTACAATAATTTTAAAACCACACCGACTTAATTTTATTTTTTCAACTCCTTTCATTTCATGCGATCAGTATATTTTCCCATATACCATTCCCACTGAGTTTCAAAAATTATTTGGCACACTCACTTAAGACACCGAACAAGCATCATTGCTCTGTCGTATTTTTCTCAACTGCGTCGAGGCGACAAGCCTAACTCGGTATGAAGATTTTTGCAAACCCCCATTTTTTCCCTGGACAAACAGTTAGCAAGCCAATAATTATCCAACATGCAAAATAAGCACTCACTCACCACAATACAATCTATAGCCTTGACTGTGGGTGCCACAAGCACGAATGCAATGCAAGCCCCATTCACTCATCGTTTCCTTACCAAAGGCGAAGTGGGGGTATCGAGGGCGAATGGCACGACCATGCATCTCACGTCCCTCATGGAGATGGTCATGTTGAGGTCATGTTGACGAAAGAGATTCTCTATGAATACGATCGGTGCGATCGACGAAGAGATACAACATCTCACTTTCAGGCCAGCCAATGACATGGGCATCTGCCGCAAATATGGTGGTGCACTGCCTCAGTTCGCCGGGCACAACAATAGGACAACTGATTTCCCGGGGCGACGAGGTTATGGCAAGCGCCTTGTACCGTATGCACATTTCACCATGCCCTCCCACGTGCATCTCTTCATCTTGCTCTCCCGCTGAATGTGGCTCTACGCACGATCTCTACGCAGAGGGGCGGCACGGATACTTCGCGTGCCGGATGCGGTGCGTGCCCGATCCAGCCTGCCGCACTTTCCTTTATCTATCCGGCCATGATATTGCTGGTAGACCTGACCCGCTTCACCGTCGGGCCATGGGCCACGCAATGGGCCGGCATGGCCAGCACCATGGCAGCAGTGCTGGCGGCCGGCTGGTGGAAATAACTGAAAGCTGACACCCCAAGACTGCGTTGCGGGAACACCAGGACAATCTGAGCCAGCCATAGAAACCGTTGAAATCTCTGAACCTTCTTGGTGACCACCGGCTTCCAGGCAAAGCCAATACTTATAAAGGCCCGTCCATGTTCTGCCTGAAGCGAAATCTCCCCGTCTGAGGCCGCGTGCTGCGCGGCGCCGCCGCCCTTGCCCTCTTGCTCGCCGCCATGATGCTGGACAAGCTGCCCCTTCTGCCCAGGATCGCTGCTTTAATGGCGCCCAATGGCTGCTGTCCGGACGTTCTGCGCGCTGGCTGATGGGTCTTCTTCAAACCTGTTAGCAAGACGACTGCAAAAGCTCAGGCCCGGATGCAACTTCCCGGCCTGCGAAAGCGTCCTTGACAGACTGGATATCAGGTACCGGCACCATATCCAGGACTGCACCTGCGGCTTGCAAGGCGAAATTTATCTAATACAACTAGACGTGAACCGACAATAGGTTGTTTGCAGATTTGAGCCTGGACATCAGGACGACGCCTCCGATGTCGCTGTGCAATCTCTGCCTGTTGTAGGTGCTGCCAGATAGAAAAGGCATGAGTCCACTCGGCTGAGTTCAGGTACGCCCAGCCATAGTCTCATTCGCGAAGCATCCACTGAATGAACTTCTCGACCTTGCCATTGGTCTGCTGCCGGCGCATCCAATTGCGGCGCTTTTATGGGTCACCGCGCAGGCCGGTGCACTTCGCTGGCACTGGGCGTGACGGAATGCAGGACATTTCTGCGATTCATCAATCCTTCATGAACCCAAGTCAATTGTTTCAACATATTTCAATCAACAAAGTCTGTCGTACATTTCGAATTATTTCTATCTAATAAACCTGTATGCTGTGCCGGTTTTCCAGCCAGCCGCAACCAACCAGTCGGAATAAAGAGGGAGAAATAATTGGCCACTATCGAAAAAGGATTGATGGTAGACAAAAGCGTCGAAGTCAAGACCTATCCGTCCATAGAGCACGGCGCCTTGCTGTCCGTCACCTCCATCGTGCTGCACCGCACTGACTCGTCCACGGCCGCCAGCGTGCTCAATGCCTACAAGAGCGGCCAGAAGACGGGGGCGCACTTTCTGATCGAGAAGGACGGCAAGATCTACCAGACGGCCAGCCTTGAGCGCATCTGCTGGCATGTGGGAATTCTTCAGCCGCGCTGCGTCAACGAGAGCACCTGCGATCCCACGGAACTCAAGAACATCAATGCCCTGCTGCACCAAAAGGGCCTGAGCTTCAGCAAGCGGGCCAAGAATGTGTCATCGCACGAGAACACAAAGGCCTATCCGTTGCGTTATCCGGCCAACAGCGACTCCGTTGGCATCGAGGTGGTGGGCCGCTTCCTGCCATCGACCAAGGATTACGAGGCGCCCACCCAATCGCAGCTGTTCCAGACCAAATGGCTGACCCAGCAAGTGGTGGACCACTACAAGCTCAAGCTGCTGTCCGATGTCTACTCCCACGGCGCCATTGCCCGCAAGGAGGCGACCGAAGGCGCCCAATTGCTGCGCTACATCTTCACGGGAGCCTGAGCCATGCCATCCAGCCAGCTTTTCAACAACCCCTCTCGCAGCCTGCGCATTGCCGCCTGGGTTGCCGTGATGCTGTGCCTGCATGCGCCGCTGCAGGCCTCATCTACTTCCGCATCCACGCCCAAACACGCGGCCAAGGCGGCACCCATTTCCGTCATCGGCCCGGTCACCCGTTCCGTAGGCTCGGGCGAGACCATGGGCTGCGAGAAAGTCAGCCTGGACGCCACCGACGTGGCCCGCTATTTCGCGACGGCAAAGCAAGTCTCGGCTGGCAGCTTCCACGAGGAATCCATCATCCTGCCCTGCAGTTTCAGCGGACGGCTGCTGCGCTCGGGCAAGGTCTATGAATGGAACATCAACGCCGCCGGCGCCGGCTACCTGCGCAGTGAAGATGGTGAACAGGACCTGCGCTACCTGTGCCGCAAGGCCTGCGAGAAGGCATTGCCGCAGTTGACGGGGCTTTGACCTGTTGTTCAGACATTGTCTGCACGGGCGTCTTATCGCTCCCATTGAGTGGTGCCCCATCCTCCTGTCAAACACAGCGGATACGATGGCGCCTCCCACAATATTCCCAACAGACCATGGAACGACTGATTTCCCAAGGAATGCATGCCCTCAGCCAGGGCGACCACGCGCGAATGCATGCGCTATGGTCTGGCACCACGGTTTTCAGCCATCTGGACAATGAAGCGATTGCCAGCCTCTTGACCAGCATTCAGGCCACTGCCGAATCAGGCCAGGGTAGCGAATGGTCATGGCTGATGCTGTGCCTGGTGTATCTCGATTCCAGTGACCAATTCACCGAGGACCGCAGTGCGGCATTGCGCCAGGTCGTCGAATGGGCGCAGCGCGCACTGGCAATGTCACCAGGCAATGCCTATGGACACCGCTATTTGGGCAGTGCCCACTATTGGCTGGACGAACCCGAGCCCGCGCTGGCCGCCTACCGCAAGTCTCATGCCTTGCAGCCCCAGGCGGACTTGCAAGCCCGCATTTTCGAGATGGAGCATGCCGTGCCCTGGCGCAGCATCTTTTCCTATCCCGAGTTGGCTGATAGCCCGGCGGCACCCGACTACTACACGGCCGGCGTGACCGTGGGCAAGTGGAAGCGCCCCGACACGGATGCAGCGGCCCTGCAGGAAATCGAACGCCTGCAGACCACACTCTACGAACGCTGTCTGGAGCGCTTCGCCAGCGCCGGCACGCCGGCAAACGGCCGGGAGGCCGCGCCCGCCGCGCTGGACATCCACACCTATGCCATGTGCTGCAACAACCTGGGCGTGCTGTACAACGCGCAGGAACAGTACGAGCAGGCGGCCGCCGTCCTCGAAGCCGGGCTGCAGCAGACCTGTTTCCGGGCCCTGCTGGAAAACCTGCGCCATGCCTATCGGCAACTGGGGAACCGCAAGCAAGCCACCGACCTGTCCCTGCTGCTGATGGAGGACTACGCGCTTGATACCGGCCTGTATCTGGACTGCGCGCAGACCGCATGCGCCTATCTCAACGAGACCAGCCACCACCAGGACGTCCTCGACATCGTGGCCGAAGCCGAGCGCCGCTATGCGCAGCTTTCGTCTCAGCAACAGCAAGCGCCATGGGAAGTTCGCAGCATGAGCTTCGTTCATGCGCACAAGGTCACCGCCCTCAGGGCCCTGGGCCAGCTCAAGGCCTCGCACCTTCAGCCTGAACTGGTCGAGATCGCCCTGCGCCACGATCCGGGCGATGCCCAATTGCTCGGCATACGCGCCCACATGCAGGGAGCCCGGCAGCAGGTGGGTGGAAAAGGCGGATTCTGGTCGCGCCTGTTCGGCTGAGCCACACCGGGCGACCGGGCCACCAAGAAATGTAGGGCACCCAAGATGCTGGCAACCCTCAAAAGACCCCCAGCGCCAGCCCGGCCCCCATCGCCTCCCCCAACGCCCGGCACTGCTCCAGCTCAGCTGCGGCAATCCGCTTGGGTGCCAGGATGGCTTCGGTGGTCTGGGCGTGGGTGCAGATGATCAGGGGCTCGGCCACGGGCTTGAGGCGCCAGCCGGTGGCGATGCGGGCGATCTGGCGGGCGGCGTTCTGGCCGTCGCTGCCCGCGCAGATGAGGCTGGCATAGGGCCGGCCATTGAGGTGCTCCAGCGCCGCGTAGTAGCTGCGGTCGAAGAAGTCCTTGAGCTGGCCGCTGATGGCGGCCAGGTTTTCCGGGGTGGCGAAGAGGTAGCCGTCGGCGGACAGCACATCGTCGGGGCCGGCCTCGGAGGCATGCAGCAGGCGCACCTGCACGCCCTGGCCTTCGGCCGCTGCGCCGTCGCGCGCGGCCTCGGCCATCTGGCGGGTGCCGCCGGTCATGGAGTGGTAGACGATCAGCAGGGTCTTGCTTGCGTTCATGCCGCGAGCATAGACCGATGGAGGGAGAACCGGGCCGCTCCCGCCACGGTGCGGGTCAGGTAACCCCCCTGCCGGCCCCATCCGTCAGCGATGCCACGGAAGGCCTGATCCATTGCGGATCATCGAGCTGCCGTTGAATGCAGTCGCGCAACCATTGATGCGCGGGATCCGCCTGATGGCGCGGATGCCAGGCCATGCGCATGGGCTGCACCTGCACGTCGATGGGCAAGGCAAACACCACCAGCCCCAGCGATGCGGCCATGCCATGCGCCGTGCGTGTCGGCACGCAGGCCACCAGGTCGGTGCGGGAGGCCGCAATCAGGGCCGAGAACGAACTGGGCACCAGCAGCGCCAGTTGCCGCTGCAGGCCCAGCGCCTCCAGGGCAGCGTCCACGGGCGAGCTTTCACCCGGGCGCTGGGTGATGCCGACGTGGCGCGCGGCGGCGAACTGCGCGGTGCTCAGCCGTTGCGACTTTCTGGCGGACTTCAACAGGGGATGGCCGGCGCGCACGACGCCCACCAAGGTCTGCTCCGATATCACCAGGCTCTCGGTTTCCGGGTCCATGCTGCGAAAGCTGCCCACATCCAGGTCGATGCGGCCTTCGCGCAGGGCCCCCGGGTCGGCATGGGTTTCGGGCAGGAACTGCAGGCTGGCCAGCGGCATTTCCGCCTCCAGCGCACGCGAGAGGCTGGCACCGAAGACGACGGCAATGCCTTCGGACGCGG
>NZ_JTKZ01000799.1:0-5370 GCF_000799035.1 Delftia sp. ZNC0008 | reverse complement strand
CCGCTGGCCGCGAGAATGCCCAGCGCAATGGGCAGGTCGAAGCGCCCCGAATCCTTGGGCAGGTCGGCGGGCGCCAGGTTGACGATGATGCGTTTGTTGCTCGGGAACTCCAGCCCGGAGTTCAGCAGCGCCGAGCGCACGCGTTCACGCGCTTCCTTGACCTCGACATCGGCCAGACCCACCAGCGTGAACGACGGCAGGCCGTTGGCCAGATGCACTTCCACGGTGACACGCGGGGCGGCCAGCCCCAGCAGCGCACGACTTTGAACCAGGGCCAGACCCATGGGCACCTCGCAGGAACGACAGACACAAAGCCACACAAAGGAAGAAGCCGCCAGCGGTGCGGCGGCTTCGGTGACCCAGTATGGCAACGGCCTTGGGCCTTGTGGGCGGCGGGCGCGGCGCTGAACCCAAATCTCAGAATGTTCTGACCCTTGCAGCGCAAAAATCAGAACAGCTTCACCAGCGCCGGAACGCTCAGCACGGCCGTGTAGTAGCCCATGAACTGCACGCCGGTGTTGAAGCCGAAGCCGCGCGACGGCAGGCCGCCGAGCAGGCCCGGCAACGGCCGTTCCCCTGCGCCATGCGAGATTGCAGGTCGAAACGCGAGCGGTGCTGGCTCAGCCGGCCTGAGCCAGCCCCCGGGCCTGCGCGCGCAGCAGCGCGATGAAGCGCTGCTGCTCCTGCGTGGGCGCGTCGTCGGTGCGGGTGAGGATGCCGAAGGGCGCCATGGGCACGTCGATGCAGACCGGCAGCGCCCTGACCAGGCCCATGCGCAGATAGTCCTTGAGCGCGGATTCGGACAGCAGCATCACGGCATCGGTCAGCTGCACCAGTTGCTGCATGGAGTACACCGAGCTGCATTCGATGATGTCGGCCGGCGCGGGCAGCTCCAGGCGCTGCAGCAGCTGGTCGAGCGCGATGCGCGCAGGGCTGGTGGCCGGCTGCAGGATCCAGGGCCAGTCGCGCACCAGTTCCTCCCAGTCGAGCTTGCGCCGGCGCGCCAGCGCATGGCCGCTGCGCACGACGAGCAGCAGCCGCTCGTTGCCCAGTTCCTCGAAGCTGTAGCCGCTGCTGTCTGCCGTGGGGCTGCGCCGTGCAATGGCCAGGTCGATGCGCCGCTGGTCCAGCAGGCGCAGGATCTGGTCGCTGGTGTCGCCCATGATGCGCAGGCGCAACTGCGGGCTTTGCGCCTTCATGCGGGCCACGGCAGTCATCACCAGGTCGGGTGCTGCGCCCATGATGGTGCCGATGGACAGGTAGCCGTAGCCGCCCTGGCGGCGCGCGGCCAGGTCCTCGGCGCAGCGGTCCAGGCTGTTGAGCGAGGCCTCGGCAAACCGCACCAGCTGCGCGCCCAGCGCCGTGGGCCGCATGCCGCGCGGCAGGCGCTCGAAGAGCTGGCAGCCGAACATGTCCTCGATCTCGCGCAGCATGCGCGTGGCTGCAGGCTGGGACATGGCCAGGCTCAGCGATGCGCGGTGCAGGTTCAGGCTCGATCCCAGCGCCACCAGCATGTGCAGGTGCTTGTAGCGCAGACGGTTGAGCAGGCTGCGGTGCAGCACGGGCGGGGCGGATTCGGGCGGCTTGTCTGGCATAAGCGCAAGGTATCGGATGTGACCGAAATTCGATTTGTTGAGCATCGATCATGCGCCGTACATTGGCCCTGCGACAAGAAAAAACAGACCCAATCCAGGAGACAAGACATGCACAGCCCATCGCCTGTTTCATGACGCGCTGACGCGACCGGCCCCCAAGCCGCAGCCGCCTCTCGCCTTCCGAAAAAGCACGCCTTCCGCGCCCCCATTTTTGTGGGCGTGATGGCTCTCCATCGCCTTCAGGACCGTCATGAAAAAACTCCCCGCTCCCCTGCTCGCCAGGATCTCCTGGCGCCTGCTGCCCTTTTTGCTGCTCATGTACATCATGGCCTTCCTGGACCGGGCCAACGTGGGCTTTGCCAAGGTGGCCTTCCAGGCCGATACCGGCATCAGCGATGCGGCCTTCGCCTTTGGCGCGGGCGTGTTCTTCGCAGGCTATGCGCTGCTGGAAGTGCCCAGCAACCTGATCATGCACCGCGTGGGCGCCCGCATGTGGATGTGCCGGATCATGGTCACCTGGGGCCTGGTGTCGGCGGCCATGATGTTCGCCCACGACCAGACCACGTTCTATGTGCTGCGCTTTTTGCTGGGCGTGGCCGAGGCGGGGTTCTTCCCCGGCGTCATCCTGTACCTGACCTACTGGTTCCCGGCAGCGCACCGCGCGCAGGCCATGGGCTTTTTCTACTTCGGCGCGCCGCTGGCCTTCATCTTCGGCAGCCCGCTATCGGGCCTGCTGCTGGAGCTGGACGGCATCGGTGGCTGGCACGGCTGGCAGTGGCTGTTCGCGGTGGAGGGGCTGATGGCGGTGGCCGTGGGCATCTGGGCGTATTTCCACCTGGACAACCGCCCCGCCGACGCCACCTGGCTCAGCCGCGAGGACAAGGCGCTGCTGCAGGACATCCTCGACAGCGAAGAGCGCGCCAAGGGCGGCCACGGCCACAGCCTGCTGGCCGCGCTGTGCCAGCCGCGCGTGCTCTACCTGGCGCTGATCTACCTGCTGATCCAGGCCAGCGTCTATGGCGTGGTGTTCTATCTGCCCAGCCAGGTGGCGGGCCTGCTGGGCACCAAGGTGGGCCTGCTGGTGGGCGTGGTCTCGGCCATTCCCTGGCTGTGCGCGCTGCTGGCCGCCTGGTGGATTCCGGGCCATGCCGAGCGAACAGGCCAGCCGCGCGGCATCGCCAGCCTGACGCTGGTGATGGCTGCCGTGGGCATGGCTGCATCGGTGAGTTTCTCCAGCCCCCTGCTGGGTGTGGCCGCGCTGTGCCTGGCGGCGGCCGGTTTCATCGCCGTGCAGCCCGTGTTCTGGACCTTTCCCGCCAACACGCTGGCCGGCGCTGCGGCCGCTGGCGGCATCGCCTTCATCAACTCCCTCGGCGCCGTGGGGGGCTTCACCGCCCCCATCGTCAAGAACTGGGCCGAGGGCTTTTTCCACTCCCCGGCGGCCGGCCTGTACCTGCTGGCCGGCACCACGCTGCTGGCTGCGGCCCTGGTGCTGGGCGTGCGCGCACGCCTGGCGCCGGCCTTGGCCGCACCGTCGGCCGCCTGAACCACTTGCACACGGAGCACAACCATCCCATGACACAGATCCCCACCATCAAGCAGGTGCGCGCCTTCACGCTCAAGGGCGGCGGCGCCGACTACCACGACCAGTCCGACGGCCACTGGATCGACGACCACATCGCCACGCCCATGGCCAAGTACCCCGAGTACCGGCAAAGCCGCCGCAGCTTCGGCATCAACGTGCTGGGCACGCTGGTGGTGGAGATCGAGGACAGCGCCGGACGCGTGGGCTTTGCCGTGACCACGGGCGGCGAGCCTGCGGCCTACATCGTCGAAAAGCACCTGGCGCGTTTCCTCGAAGGCGCCCGGGTGACTGACATCGAGCGCATCTGGGACCAGATGTACCTGTCCACGCTGTACTACGGCCGCAAGGGCATCGTCATCAACACCATCTCGGGCGTGGACCTGGCGCTGTGGGACCTGCTGGGCAAGGTGCGCGGCGAGCCCGTGCACCAGCTGCTGGGCGGCGCCGTGCGCGACGAGCTGCAGTTCTACGCCACGGGCGCGCGGCCCGACCTGGCACAGAAGATGGGCTTCATCGGCGGCAAGATGCCGCTGCACCACGGCCCGGCCGAGGGCGAGGAAGGGCTGCGCCGCAACCTGCAGGAGCTGGCCACCATGCGCGAGCGCGTGGGCCCGGACTTCTGGCTCATGCTGGACTGCTGGATGAGCCTGGATGTGAACTACGCCACGCGCCTGGCCCAGGGTGCGCAGGCCCATGGCCTCAAGTGGATCGAGGAGGCCCTGCCGCCCGACGATTACTGGGGCTACGCGGCCCTGCGCAAGAACGTGCCCACCGGCATGCTGGTGACCACGGGCGAGCACGAGGCCACGCGCTGGGGCTTTCGCCAGCTGCTGGAGATGGGCTGCTGCGACATCATCCAGCCCGACGTGGGCTGGTGCGGCGGCATCACCGAGCTGCTCAAGATCTCGGCCCTGGCCGATGCCCACCAGGCCCTGGTCATCCCGCATGGCTCCAGCGTCTACAGCTACCACTTCGTGGCCACGCGCCACAACAGCCCGTTTGCCGAGTTCCTGATGATGGCCCCCAAGGCCGACGAGGTCGTGCCCATGTTCCATCCGCAGCTGCTGGGCGAGCCCGTGCCCGTCAACGGCCGCATGCGCCTGTCGGCGCTGGACAGGCCTGGCTTCGGCGTGGAGCTCAATCCCGAGTGCGCCTTGCACCGCCCGTACACGCACTGAAGGAGCCCCCCATGCAACTGCCTGCCAACCCCTTCAAGGCCGCGCTGCGGCGCGCCGAGCCGCTGTACGGCATCTGGGCCGGCTTTGCCACGCCCTATGCGGCCGAGATCATCGCCACCACGGGCTACGACTGGATGCTGGTCGATGGCGAGCATGCCCCCAACACCGTGCCCACGCTGCTGGGCCAGCTGCAGGCCGTGGCGCCCTATGCCACGCACCCGGTGGTGCGCGCCGTGCAGGGCGACACCGTGCTCATCAAGCAACTGCTGGACGTGGGCGTGCAGACGCTGATGGTGCCCATGGTGGAGACGGCCGAACAGGCGCGCGAGCTGGTGCGCGCCATGCGCTACCCGCCCCATGGCGTGCGCGGCGTGGGCGGCGGCCTGACGCGGGCCACGCGCTGGGATGCCGTGCCCGACTACATCCGCACGGCGCATGAGCAGCTGTGCCTGATCGTGCAGATCGAGTCGCCCCGGGGCGTGGCCAATGCGGCCGAGATCGCGGCCGTCGATGGCGTGGACGCCGTCTTCATCGGCCCCGCCGACCTGTCCACGGGCATGGGCCATGCGGGCGACGCCAGCCAGGGCGAGGTGCAGGACGCCATACGCCGCACCGTCCAGGCCACGCTGGCTGCCGGCAAGGCCTGCGGCATCCTCGCGCCGCGCGAGGAAGATGCGCGCCGCTATGCGGACTGGGGCTGCCGCTTCATCGCCGTGGGCATAGACATCAGCCTGCTGCGCCAGGCCGCGCTGGCCAATCTGGGGCGCTATCGCGCCACGCAAGCCACGGACCAGGCGGCCCCTGCATCCCGCACCTACTGAACCCAAGGAGAACTCCATGGCATCCCTTCCCGTGCTGCGCAATTTCATCGCCGGCAGCTTCACCGACAGCGCCGAACTGCATGAGGTGACCAACCCCGCCACGGGCGCGGTGCTGGCGCGCTCGCCCCTGTCCAGCCAGGCCGATGTGGACCGCGCCATCGCCGCCGCGCGCGGCGCCCACAAGGCCTGGG
>NZ_JTKZ01000678.1:0-3098 GCF_000799035.1 Delftia sp. ZNC0008 | reverse complement strand
CACCATGCCCGTGAAGGTGAACAGCATGGACAGCGGGATGATCAGCGCCGTGATCAGCGCCGCGCGCAGATTGCCCAGGAACAGGAAGAGGATGACCACCACCAGGGCCGCGCCCTCCACCAGGTTCTTCTTGACCGTGGCGATGGCCTTGTCCACCAGGTTGGTGCGGTCGTAGACGGTGATGGCCTTGACGCCCGGGGGCAGGCCCCGGTTGATCTCGGCCATGCGCTGGTCCACGGCGCGCGAGACGGTTCGGCTGTTCTCGCCGATCAGCATGAACACCGTGCCCAGCACCACCTCGCGGCCGTTGTCGGTGGCCGCGCCCGTGCGCAGCTCCTGGCCCAGGCCGACCTCGGCCAGATCGCGGATGCGGATGGGCTGGCCCTGGGCCGAGCCCACGATGACCTCGCGGATGTCGGCGATGCCGCCGACCTGGCCCGGCGCGCGGATCAGGTACTGCTCGCCCTGGCGCTCGATGTAGCCCGCACCCACATTGGCGTTGTTGCGCTGCAGGGCGGTGACGATGTCGGCCAGCGTGAAGCCGTAGGCGGCCAGCTTCTCGGGCGCGGGCGCCACCAGGTACTCCTTGGCGTAGCCGCCGATGGAGTTGATCTCGGTGACGCCGGGCACGTTGCGCAGCTGCGGCTTGATGACCCAGTCCTGGATCTCGCGCAGGTCCATGGGCGTGTAGGGCGTGCCGTCGGGCTTTTTCGCACCGTCCTCGGCCTCCACGGTCCACAGGTAGATCTCGCCCAGGCCCGTGGAGATGGGGCCCAGCGTGGGCGTGATGCCCGCAGGCAGGCTGTCGCGCGCCTGCTGTATGCGCTCGCCCACCAGTTGCCGTGCGAAGTAGATGTCCGTGCCGTCCTTGAACACCACGGTGACCTGGGACAGGCCGTAGCGCGACAGCGAGCGCGTCTGCTCCAGGTGGGGCAGGCCGGCCATCACCGTCTCTATGGGATAGGTGACGCGCTGCTCGGTCTCCAGCGGCGAGTAGCCGCTGGCCTGGGTGTTGATCTGCACCTGGACATTGGTGATGTCGGGCACGGCGTCGATGGGCAGGCGCTGGTAGTTGTAGATGCCCAGCCCGGCCATGGCCAGCACGGCCAGCAGGACCAGCCAGCGCTGCTCTATGGCGAATCGGATGATGCGTTCAAACATGGACTCTCCGATCAGTGGCTGTGTTCGGCGCTGGCCTTGCCCAGCTCGGCCTTGAGCATGAAGCTGCCCTCGGCCACGTAGGATTGGCCGGGCTTGAGGCCTTCGAGCACCTCGGTGGCCTTGCCATCGCTGCGGCCCACGCGCACGGGCTGGGCGCGGAAACCGCCCTGCACGGGCACGAAGACCACGGTCTGCTGCTCCATCTTCTGCAGTGCCTGCGTGGCCACGGCCAGCGGCGCCTGCCGGGACGATGCCGTCAGCTCCACATTCACGAACAGGCCCGGGCGCCACACGCCGTCGGGGTTGGGCAGGGTGATGCGCGCGGGGGCCGTGCGCGTGTCCTGGCCGATCAGGGCGCCCACATAGGCCACCTCGCCCGTGGCCGAGGAGTCGAAGGCCGTGGCGCGCACCGTGGCCTTCTCGCCCACGCGCACGGCGGGCAGGTCGGGCGCGGCCACGCGCATCTCGGCCCAGACGCTGCGCAGGTCGGAGATGGTGAAGACCTGGGTGGTGTCCTGCACGGCCTCGCCCACGGACAGGTGCTTTTCCACGATCACGCCGTCAAACGGCGCGCGCAGCTCGAAGCGGTTGAGCCCGCCCGCACCACCGCCGGCACCGGCGCCCGTGGCGGCCAGCTTCTGCTGGGCGTTGGAGACGGCGATCTCGGCCTCGCGCAGCGCCTGGCGCGCCTGCAGGTAGTCCTGCTCGGCCGAGACCTTTTCCTCCCACAGCTGCTTTTCACGTGCGTAGGTGGTGCGGGCCAGCTCCAGGCGCTTGCTGGCGGCCAGCAGTTCGCTGCGCTGCTCGGAGACGGCGGCGCTGCTGAGCACGGCCAGCAGCTGGCCCTTCTTCACGTTCTGGCCCAGGTTGGCGGGAACGCTCTCGGCAATGCCGGCCACGCGCGGCACGACGTGGGCCGTGCGGTCTTCGTTGAAGCGGATCTCCCCGGGCAGCTGCAGCACGGAGCGCACGGTGGCCGGGCCGGCCTCGGCCAGGCGCACGCCGGCCGCCTGCATGCGCTGGGCGTCCATGGCGATCAGGCCTTCGTCGTCGCCATGGCCGGCTTCTGCAGCCGGTTTGGCGGCAGGTTGGGCGGCAGGCTTGGCCTCGGCTTTTTCCGCCTTGGAATCTTCATGGTGTTCATCGTCGGCATGGCCTTCATCGTGCTTGTGGCCATCTCCGGCTGCAGCGCCGTGGTGCTCGCCATCGGCATGGCCTGCGGCCTCGCTGTGGCCGTGGCCATGGCTGTCGGCCTTGGCGGCACCCGGCGGGCCGCTGCGCAGGATCAGCGTAGCGGCCAGCGCACCCACGGCCAGGATGACGGCAATGGCCACAAGGGTGCGGCGCGGTGCCAGGGGGGAGGAGGAGGGCTTGTTGTTCATGGTCTGGATGCAATCAGGTGGCTATCGGGGTCAGAGGCCGGCTTCTGTGCCGAGCAGGCGGTCGATGTCGGCGGCGGCGCGGTGCGTGGCCAGCAGCTGGTCCAGGTACTGGCTACGCGCCTCGGACCAGGTGCGTTGTGCGTCCAGCACGTCGAGGTAGCCGAACTTGCCCAGCGCAAAGCCGCGCGAGGCCAGCTCGTAGGCCGTGCGCGCCGTGGGCAGCACCTCCTCGGCCAGCTGGCGCGCCTGCTCGCGGCTGGACTGCAGCAGCTCGCGCGCCTCGAACAGCTGGGCCTGCAGCTGAACGCGCGTGGCCAGCAACTGCTCCTCGGCCTGGTCGGCCAGGCGCAGGGCCTGCAGCTGGTTGCCCCGGTTGCTGTCGAGCACGGGCAGGGGCACGGAGACGCCGACCACGAGCTGGTTGCGCCCGACCTCGGTGGCGCGCTTGACGCCCAGGCTGACGGTGGGATCGGGCAGGCGGCGCGCACGCTCCAGGTCGGCCGTGGCGCGGCTTTGCTCCAGCGCCTGGCGCGCACGCAGCACGGCGGGACGCGG
>NZ_JTKZ01000853.1:0-5605 GCF_000799035.1 Delftia sp. ZNC0008 | reverse complement strand
CCGCGTTGACGGCCTTGCCCACCGATCGCGGCGGCGCAAAGCCGCCTGCGACCAGCAGGCGGTAGCCTTCGCCCAGGCGGTCACTCATCCAGATCGGCACGATCGGCGTAGGGCATCGCTGTTGCGCGGCGATGATGGTCTGGGCCATGCGGATGGTGGTTTCGCCATAGTCCAGCGCAATGGGTGCGATGACGCAGCCCAGATGCGGGTCGGCAGCCACCGTGCCGAGCGTCTGCTCGATCAGCTCGGCATCGCTGAGGATGGCGGCGGTGGTGTCCACGGGGTTGCCGATGGCAGCATAGTCGGGCAGCCGCTCTCGCAGCACCCGGGTGGTCTCGGGGGCAAACTCGGCCAGAGTCAGGCCCGCCGTCCCCACGGCGTCGGCGGTCAGCGCCGCAGTGCCGCCGGACGAGCAGTAGATGCCGATCCCCTCCTGCGCACCGGGAAGCCCGCGGGCAAACAGCCAGGCGGTATCGACCAGTTCGTCGATGTCATCCACTTCGATCACCCCGTATTGCTTGAATACGGCGCTGTTGACCTCGGCTGAACCGGTGAGCGATGCCGTGTGCGACTGCGCGGCTTTGCGCCCGTACTCCGACTTGCCGACTTTCAGCGCAATCACGGGCTTGCCATTGTCCGCCGCGCAGCGCAGCGCGGCCAGAAAGCGCGGGCCATCCTTGATGCCTTCGAGCAGGGTCACGATGACCTTGATGTCCGGCGCTGTCGCCATGTACTGGATGAAGTCGGCCACCTGCAGGTCTACCTCATTGCCGGTGGACGCCCACAGGCCGATGCCTATGCCGCGCTCCATGGCCTGCATGACGTTGCGGCCCAGTCCGCCGCCTTGCGTCGCCAGCCCGATGGGGCCCTTGACCAGGTCGTGCGGGAACGAAGGGGAGAACGTCATGCCCAGCCCCTGGTTGACGTTGGTTAGGCCAGGACAGTTGGGGCCGTAGATGCGCATGCCGGCTGCCGCGGCGATGTCCTTGAGTTGCTCTTGCGCGCGCTCGCCCTCTTCGCCGGCCTCTCCGAAGCCGGAGGTCAGGATGATGGCGAAGGGCACGCGCCGCGCCGCGCACTCCTGCACGACGCCCAGGACATTGGCGGCCGGCACGGCAATCACGGCCACATCGGGTGTTTCGGGCAGGCTGGCGATGCTGGGCCAGCAGCGCCGGCCGCGCAGCTCGGTCTTGGTCGGGTTGACAAGGTAGAGCTCGCCGACCGGCGCCGAGTGGTCGATCAGATTGGCCAATGTGCGTCCGCCGATGCTCTGGGGCCTGTCGGAGGCGCCGACCAGGGCAATGGAGCGGGGACGGATGAGGCGCGACAGGTCGCAGGGCGCAAGGTGGGTTGTGGTGTTCGGCATGGGGGCGCTTTTCATGGGGTCCGCAGGTGGGTCGAATACTCAGGCGATGGCCGAGATGCCCAGGATCTCGCGACCGACGATCAGCGTCTGCACTTCCGTCGTGCCCTCAGGGATGGTGCCACCACGGGTGTCCCGGAAGATGCGTTCGATGGGATAGTCGGTGGCATAGCCCAGCCCGCCATGGACCTGCAGCGCCATGCTGGCCACCTCGTGCGCGGCTTCCGTGGCGTAGAGCTTGGCGATGGAGGCAGCGGTACGAGCGTCCTTGCCCGAATCCAGCGCGGCGGCGGCGCGCAGGCCCAGCGCGCGTGCCGCCTCGACGCGAATGGTCATGTCCACGATGAGTTTCTGCACCAACTGGAAGCTGCCGATCGGCTTGCCGAACTGGGTGCGCGTGCGCGCATAGTCGATGGACAGGTCCAGCGCCGATTGCGCGGCGCCCACGGCACCCATGGCGATGTTCACGCGTGCACTGTCCAGGCCGATGAGCATTTTCTTGAGTGCTCCGCCTTCCGTGCCCAGCAGGTTCTCGCGCGGGATCCGGACGTTATCGAAGCCCAGCTCGGCGGTGCCGGTGCTGCGCAGCACCATGGTTTCCACGCGGCGCATCTCGTAGGGCGAGACATCGCGCTCCACCAGGAAGGTAGACAGCTGGCCCTGGCAGTCGGGGCTGAAGGTCCGGGCCACGACGATGCCGAAGTCCCCGAAGGCGCCGTTGGTGATCCACAGCTTGCGGCCGTTGAGCACGTAGTGGTCGCCCTGCAGGTCGGCCCGCGTCTGTACCTGGGCGATGTTGGAGCCGGTGCCCGGTTCGCTGATGGCACTGAAGCACTTGCGCTCATTGGCCAGCAGCGGCTTGAGAAAGCGCTCCTTCTGCGCGGGCGTCGCCTCGGCGGCGAGCTTGTGGATAGCCGCGTTGGTGATGTTTAGCATGGTGCGCAGCGACAGCCAGGTGTAGCCCGCCTCCTCCATCATCAGCGCCCAGGTGATCTGGTCCAGGTCCATGCCCCCTTCCTCCTCGGACAGGCGACCGCCCAGGTAGCCGAATTCCGACAGCGGCTTGAGCAGCTCGAACGGAAATGTGTGAGCCTGGTCATGCTGGGCGACGACGGGCGCCACATGCTCCTTCATGAAGCGGCGGATGTTGTCGCGCAACAGCTCCTGGTCGGCGGTGGGAATGTTCATGGAATGTCTCCTGTTGTATGGATGGAAAAAAATCGGCCCTACGACGTAGAGGCCGGTGTCTTGCGGCCGATGCGCCGCGACGGGCCATGGCCTGCAGAGTGTTCGGAAGCTGCATCGTCCTTGCGCTGGCGGAATATCAGCGCATGGACTTCCTGCAGCGCCTGCAGGCACTGGGCGCGCTGGGCGCGCATGCGATCGGTCGGGCCGGCGACTGAAATGGCCAGCGGCTCGCCACCGGCCAGTCCCGCGACCGCCAGGGCGCTGAGCCCGTCGCTGCCCTCGTTCTCGACCCAGATCCAGCCCTGTTCACGCGCTTGCGCCACCTGGGCCTCCAGCGCTGCAAGGTCGGTGATGGTGCCGCTGGCCAGCGGGCGCAGCGGCTTGAGCCGCAGCTGGCGTGCCGCCTCCTCGGGCGTGCCCAGGGCTAGCACGGCCTTGCCCAGGGCAGACACATGCAGTGCCAGCTTGTCGCCCACGTTCTGCATGTAGCGCAGCGGGTGGCGTCCTTCGG
Organism: Delftia sp. ZNC0008; assembly: GCF_000799035.1. Classification (NCBI taxonomy): domain Bacteria; kingdom Pseudomonadati; phylum Pseudomonadota; class Betaproteobacteria; order Burkholderiales; family Comamonadaceae; genus Delftia; species Delftia sp. ZNC0008. Next base: position 2,543 of record NZ_JTKZ01000853.1, on the reverse strand, counting down.
TGAAGGCCAGCACCTTGACGACGCCGTTCTCCAGCCGGCCGCACAGGCCGGTCTCGCCCGTCTTGTCGCGCAGCAGTTCGCAGGCCTCGGCGCCCACGGCGTAGAGCGGGTCGCTGGCCGAGATCTCCCTGGCCACGGCCAGCAACCGGGCCGTGGGATAGAAGCGCCGGCTGCGAGCGGTGCGCAGCAAATACCCCAGTTCGTGAAGGGTGTGCAAGAGGTCCGAGCAACTGCTCTCGGGCAGGTCCATGAGCCGGGCAAGGTCCGAATTGGACAGCTCACGCTTTTCACGGGCGAACACTTCGAGCAAGGTCATCGTACGGGCGGCAGCAGGAACGGTGGTTGGCATGTCATCTCCGATATTTCGTAGGCACGGATCCATCATATCGAAGGTCGAATACGGCTGCCTCTCCGGCAGATGTGTGTGTTTATGCCCGGTTGTCCGGAAAGGGTGAACGAGGTTTTCCTGGGGTTGCGTATCTACGAAATTTTGAAGTAGTCTACGGTAAATCGTAGATATTTCAAGCAAACAGTTTTCACAACCACCCGGAGACAAGCCTGTGAAGCCCTTCTGGAAATCCATCGCCTGCGGTGCGCTTGCACTGCTGGCTGCAGGCGCCGCATCAGCGGCGGGCGATACCGGCAACTGGCCGGCCAAACCCCTGACCTTCATCGTCCCCTTCACCCCTGGCGGCATCACGGACAGCACATCCCGCCTGCTGGCACAAAAGCTGGGGGACAAGCTCGGCCAGCCCGTGGTGGTGGACAACCGGCCCGGCGCGGGCGGCTCCATCGGGGTGGACTACGCCGTGCGCCAGCCGGCGGATGGATACACCCTCATCTACGGCACGCAGGGTACCCAGGCGGCCAACCTGGCGCTCTACAAGAACTTGCGCTACGACCCGATCAAGGATTTCGTTCCCGTCCATGGCATGTCGGAGTCGCCCCTGGTGCTGGCCATCCATCCCGCACGGACCTTCAAGACCGTGCCGCAGCTTGTGGCCTATGCCAAGGCCCATCCCGCAGGCCTGAACTTCGGCTCGGCCGGGCCCGGCACCGCCACGCACCTGACCGCCGAGCTGTTCCAGTCCGCCACGGGCACCAAGATGACCCATGTGCCCTACAAAGGCAGCAGCCCGGCGCTCAACGACCTCATTGCAGGCAACCTCGACCTGGTTTTCGACTACGCCGCCGTGGTCATGCCGCTGGTGCAGGCGGGCAAGCTCAAGGCACTGGCGGTGACCGGCAAGGCGCGGCTGGCCAGCGCGCCTGACCTGCCCACCGTCGGTGAGCTGGGCTACCCCGGCGCCGAGTCCGTGGCCTGGAGTGCCGTCTTCGTCGCGGCTCACACACCGGCCCCCATCGTCAAGCGCCTGGCCGATGCGCTGGGCGAGGCCATCGTCGATCCCGACGTGCTGGCCGTCACAGACAAGAATGGCAGCACGCCCATGCGCGGCATGCGCGGCGACAGGCTCAACGCTTTCGTGAAGTCCGAAGTGACGCGCTGGCGCGAGGTGGTTCAGCGCTCGGGCGCCCGGCTCGAATGACGGCTCAAGCGGGACGCCGACACGCCTTGCAGACCATTGCTTTCCAGACCAATTTCCAAGGAGTCATACATGACAGACGATCTGCGCGGCTTTCGGCCGCGGCATCCCAGCCTCTATCAGCTGGCGGCGGACGGCCGCTCGCTGGAGTTCCTCTACGTGCAGTGCCCGGCCTGCGGGAAGCTCAGCTTCCCGGCCAATGTTCCCGGCTGCGGGCATTGCGGTGATGCGCTGCAGGATGCGCAGACCGTGGCGCGACACGGTGCCGGCACGCTGCTGGAGTTCGTAACCTTGCACGTGCCCTTGCTGCCCGGCCTGCAGACGCCCCGCATTGCGGGGGACATCCGCATCGCAGATGGCCTGGTGGAAGAGGGAGTGATCGCCGTATCCGATGAATCACAGCTGCACGTCGGAATGCAGCTGCGCGCAGTGGCTGTTGCCCAGGCTTCGGCAGAGATATTCGACTGCCGCTTCGTGCCCGCCCAGGCAGGAGGTGCAGCATGAGCAACTGGCTGGACCCTCACGACGGCGTGTACGTTGCCGGCATTGGCATGCATCCCTACCAGTTTCCCAGCGACACGCCCTACACCCATCTCGGTCTTGTGGCCGTGCGTGCCGCACTGGGCGACGCGGGCCTGTCCTGGCCACAGGTGCAAAGCGCCTATGTGGGCACCACCTCGATAGGCATGGCCACGGGGCGGGTCATGCTCCGGCACCTGGGCGCCACGGGACTGGCGGTCACGCAGGTGGAAAACGCGTCCGCTTCCGGCTCGTTCGCTTTCCGCCAGGCCTGCATGGAGATTGCGTCAGGCATCAGCGATGTGGCGCTGGCCGTCGGCGTGGACAAGCACGGTGACGGTCGCCGCGCCGCCGACAAGGAGGGCCTGGCACGCCTGAGCGAGACCGCCACCATTCCGGCCGTGAAGTTCGCCATGATGGCGCGCACCTACCTGCGTGAGCGTCGGGCGGATGCCGCATCCATGGCCAAGGTGGCCGTGA
>NZ_JTKZ01000960.1:0-6964 GCF_000799035.1 Delftia sp. ZNC0008 | reverse complement strand
GCTGCGGCCTTCTTGGCAGCAGGAGCAGCAGCCTTCTTGGCAGGAGCGGCGGCCTTCTTTGCAGCAGGCGCAGCAGCCTTCTTGGCGGGAGCGGCGGCCTTCTTGGCAGCAGTAGCAGCAGCCTTCTTGGCGGGAGCAGCGGCCTTCTTTGCAGCAGGAGCAGCAGCCTTCTTGGCGGGAGCAGCGGCCTTCTTTGCAGCAGGAGCAGCAGCCTTCTTGGCAGGAGCGGCGGCCTTCTTGGCAGCAGGAGCTGCAGCCTTCTTGGCGGGAGCAGCGGCCTTCTTCGCAGCAGGCGCAGCAGCCTTCTTGGCAGCAGGAGCAGCAGCCTTCTTGGCGGGAGCGGCAGCCTTCTTTGCAGCAGGAGCCGCAGCCTTCTTGGCGGGCGCTGCCTTGGCAGTGGCCGTGGCTTTCTTCACGGCTTCAGCCTTGGGGGCGGCCGCCTTTTTGGCGGTGGTCTTCTTGTCGGTGGGGGCCTTGGTAGAGGCCGTCTTCTTCGCAGTTGCCATCATCTTCTCCTTCGTTGATTTGCACAAAACACTTCGGGGTACGGGGCTCCGAAGCGATTCAATGCGATGTGGAGTGACGCATCGCAATGAACACGGAGACGCCCCACGCCGCAACACCATCGGTATTGCAAAAGCGTGAAGCGCGTCATGGTTCGCATTGTGCCTGCAGAGAAGCGATTAATCCCAGGAAAGTGCGCCTCCGGTTTGATACTCGATGACGCGTGTCTCAAAGAAGTTACGTTCCTTCTTCAAATCGATCATCTCGCTCATCCAGGGGAACGGGTTTTCCTCGTTCGGGAACAGGGCCTCCAGGCCGATCTGCGTGGCGCGGCGGTTGGCGATGTAGCGCAGGTAGCCCTTGAACATCGATGCGTTCATGCCCAGCACGCCGCGCGGCATGGTGTCCTCTGCGTAGCGGTATTCCAGCTCGACGGCCTTGACGAAAAGCGCCGTGATTTCTTCCTTGAATTCGGGTGTCCACAGCTGCGGATTTTCGAGCTTGAGCTGGTTGATCAGGTCGATGCCGAAGTTGCAGTGCATGGACTCGTCGCGCAGGATGTACTGGTACTGCTCGGCAGCGCCGGTCATCTTGTTCTGACGGCCCAGGGCCAGGATCTGCGTGAAGCCCACGTAGAAGAACAGGCCCTCCATCAGGCAGGCGAAAACGATGAGCGACTTCAGCAGCGTCTGGTCGGTCTCGAAGGTGCCGGTCTTGAAGCTGGGGTCCATGATCGCCTCGATGAAGGGGATCAGGAATTCGTCCTTGTCGCGGATGGAGGGAACCTCGAGATAGGCGTTGAAGATCTCGCCTTCATCCAGGCCCAGCGACTCCACGATGTACTGGTAGGCGTGGGTGTGGATGGCTTCCTCGAAGGCCTGGCGCAGCAGGAACTGGCGGCACTCGGGTGCGGTGATGTGGCGGTAGGTGCCCAGCACGATGTTGTTGGCAGCCAGCGAGTCGGCCGTCACGAAGAAGCCCAGGTTGCGCTTGACGATGCGGCGCTCGTCCTCGGTCAGGCCGTTGGGGTCCTTCCACAGGGCGATGTCGCGGTTCATGTTCACTTCCTGCGGCATCCAGTGGTTGGCGCAGGTGGCCAGGTACTTTTCCCAGGCCCACTTGTACTTGAAGGGCACCAGCTGGTTGACGTCGGTCTTGGCGTTGATGATTCGCTTGTCGGCGGCGTTGACGCGCTGGTGTGTGCCGGTGGCGGGGGCAGCTCCTGCGCCGGTCGGCGTGTTCGAGAGAGTGGCGTCGTCGTCAAAGGTCAGCATTGCAATTTTCTCCGGCATGCCCTGAGGCATATGTTCAGTTCATTCGGTGCGAAAGAGGCCTCTCTTTCTGCTCCGGTCAATGTAGGACCATGGGTGGCCTGGCATGTTGAGCAGGCCCAAGGTCCATGGCGAAGATCCTGCGCATGGCGCTGGCTGGCGGGCAGGGCGCGGGGCCTGCGCCGTGGCGAGGCCCCGCGCTGCGCGGCTTACTGGCAGGCTTCGCAGCCGGGATCGTCGATGGCGCAGAACTTGATGTCCGTCGCCGGGGCCTGGGCGCGTGCGGCGGCTGCCGCGGCTTCCAGGGCGCTGGAGGTGCTCACGGCAGCGGGCTGGGCGGCAGCCGTGGGCACTGCGTTGAGCACGCGGCTTTGCACCGTGGACTTCTCGATGTTGGTGGCGCTGGTGGTGCGCAGGTAGTAGGTGGTCTTCAGGCCACGCAGCCAGGCCAGCTTGTAGGTGTCGTCCAGCTTCTTGCCCGAGGCGCCGGCCATGTAGATGTTCAGGCTCTGGGCCTGGTCGATCCACTTCTGGCGGCGTGCAGCGGCCTCGACCAGCCAGGTGGGCTCGACCTCGAAGGCGGTGGCGTACAGGTTCTTGACGTCCTGGGGCACGCGGTCGATGGGGCGCAGCGAGCCGTCGAAATGCTTGAGGTCCATGACCATCACGTCGTCCCACAGGCCCAGGCGCTTCAGGTCGCGCACCAGGTACTGGTTGATGACGGTGAACTCGCCGGACAGGTTGGACTTGACCGACAGGTTGCCGAACGAAGGCTCGATGGAGGCATCGACGCCGACGATGTTGGAGATGGTCGCCGTGGGGGCGATGGCCACGCAGTTGGAGTTGCGCATGCCGTGCTGGCCGATCTTGGCGCGCAGCGCATCCCAGTCCAGGCGCGAGGAACGGTCCACTTCCACGTAGCCGCCGCGGGCCTTCTCCAGCAGGTTCAGCGTGTCCAGCGGCAGGATGCCCTGGTCCCACAGCGAGCCCTTGTAGCTGGAGTACTGGCCGCGTTCCCTGGCCAGTTCGGTGGAGGCCCAGTAGGCGTAGTAGCAGATGGCTTCCATCGACTGGTCGGCGAACTCGACGGCCGCGTCGCTGGCGTAGGCGATGCGCATTTCATAGAGCGCATCCTGGAAGCCCATCAGGCCCAGGCCCACGGGGCGATGGCGCAGGTTGGAGTCCTTGGCCTTCTGCACGGCGTAGTAGTTGATGTCGATCACGTTGTCCAGCATGCGCATGGCCGTGGTGATGGTCTTGCGCAGCTTGCCGTGGTCGATGGCGCCGTTGGTGATGTGGCGCGCCAGGTTGACCGAGCCCAGGTTGCAGACGGCGGTCTCGGTGTCGCTGGTGTTCAGCGTGATCTCGGTGCACAGGTTGGACGAGTGCACCACGCCGGCGTGCTGCTGGGGCGAGCGCACGTTGCAGGGGTCCTTGAAGGTGACCCAGGGGTGGCCGGTCTCGAACAGCATGGACAGCATCTTGCGCCACAGGTCCACGGCCGGGATGCGCTTGAACAGCTTGAGCTCGCCGGTGTCGGCCTTGGTTTCGTAGGCCGTGTAGGCGCGCTCGAAGGCTGCGCCGAAGAGGTCGTGCAGGTCGCCGACATCGGAGGGCGAGAACAGGGTCCACTGGCCCTTTTCCATGACGCGCTTCATGAACAGGTCGGGAATCCAGTTCGCCGTGTTCATGTCGTGCGTGCGGCGGCGGTCGTCACCCGTGTTCTTGCGCAGCTCGAGGAATTCCTCGATGTCCAGGTGCCAGGTCTCCAGGTACGTGCAGACGGCGCCCTTGCGCTTGCCGCCCTGGTTCACGGCCACGGCCGTGTCGTTGACCACCTTGAGGAAGGGCACCACGCCCTGCGACTCGCCGTTCGTGCCCTTGATGCGCGAACCCAGGGCGCGCACGCGCGTCCAGTCGTTGCCCAGGCCGCCGGCGAACTTGGACAGCAGGGCGTTTTCCTTGATCGACTCATAGATGCCGTCCAGATCGTCGGGCACCGTGGTCAGGTAGCACGAAGACAGCTGCGAGCGCAGCGTGCCGCTGTTGAACAGCGTGGGCGTGCTGCTCATGAAGTCGAAGGAAGACAGCAGTTCGTAGAACTCGATGGCGCGCGCGTTGCGGTCCTCTTCCTGCAGCGCCAGGCCCATGGCCACGCGCATGAAGAAGGACTGGGGCAGCTCGATGCGCGTCTTGCGCACGTGCAGGAAGTAGCGGTCGTACAGGGTCTGCAGGCCCAGGTAGTCGAACTGCTGGTCGCGTTCGGCCTTGAGGGCGGCAGCCAGGCGGGGCAGGTCGTAGTTCAGCAGCTCAGGGTTGAGCAGCTCGTTGTCCACGCCCTTCTGGATGAAGCCGGGGAAGTAGGCGGCGTAGGCCGACTGGATGTCGGCAGGCTGCACGTCATGGCCCATGACCTCGCGCACGATGGTGTGCAGCAGCAGGCGGGCGGTGACGTAGGTGTAGTCGGGGTCCTTTTCGATCAGCGTGCGCGCGGCCAGGATGGAGGCCTTGAAGACTTCTTCGATCGGCACGCCGTCGTACAGGTTGCGCAGCGTCTCGGCGACGATGGGCGCGGCCTGGATGTCGGCATTGAGGTTGCGGCAGGAGGCCTCGATCAGGGCCAGCAGGCGGGCCTGGTCCAGCGGAACGCGCTGGCCGTTGTCGGTCACATGCAGCACGGGGGCGGTCGCGGCCGCAGCGGCGGCAGCGGCCTCGGCGGCCTTCTTCTGCTCGGCACGCTCCTGGTTGCGGCGGTCGCGGTACAGCACGTAGGCGCGCGCCACGTCGTGGTGGCCGCCGCGCATCAGGCCCAGCTCGACCTGGTCCTGCACGTCTTCAATATGGAAGGTGCCGCCGCCCGGACGCGAGCGCAGCAGGGCGCGCACCACGGCCTGGGTGAGCTCGTCCACGGTCTCGCGCACGCTGGCGGAGGCAGCGCCCTGGGCGCCGCGCACGGCCAGGAAGGCCTTGGTCAGCGCGACGGCGATCTTTTGCGGGGTGAAGGGCACCACGTCGCCGCTGCGGCGGATGATCTGGTAGCCGTCCTGCACGGACAGGTGATGGGCGGAGGAAGGATTGGCAGCATCACCGTGCGCAGCGGGAGCCAAAGAATTCAGTGCTTCTTGCATGAGTTTCCTCAACGGGTGTTTGTGGATAGAACGGACGCGGACCTGCACTGGGGGCAGGCTTGCTGGGATATGGAATCGATGGCCGGATGTGCACACCGTTTTCACAGGGTGTGCACAGCTTGTGAACACTAGATATGGTGTCCGGCGTGCTCTCAGGCACTACCTGTAGTGTATCGCCGTCTCATGTACACGGGGTACTCACGGCCGGAAAACCGCTGTTTGCGCTGCGCCAAAACAGTGCCCAGTATGCAAGCCCATAGCAGCAGATCACCGCTGCGCGGTGGCTGGCGGGCGATGGCCTGTCGCAAGCCGCTACAGACTTGCCGCTGCGCCGGTCGGACCGCCGAAAGCCCCATGAACAGTGGGGCTGCGACACATGCGTGAATTTGTAAAAAAAGATCAGGCCGGCCCGGCGTGCGCCTGCGCGCCACATGGGTTGCTTTCTGGATTGACAGCGCACTTTTCCTGGGCCTGTGGACAAGCCGGCCTGCGTGCAAGGCCTGGCGCAGTCCGGCAGGAGGGTGTGTGCTTACGTGGAGGGCTGGCCGGCGCGGGGCGGCAACTGCCAGTTCGCCGTGGCCTGGTGACGGGACAGCAGCCCGCGCAGCCGGGGCCAGTCGAAGCCGGGGCCGGGATCGCGTTTGCGGCCGGGCGCAATGTGCTCATGGCCTGCGAGATGGGCGACGGGGTAGCGTGCGGCGATGGCTTCGCACAGGTTCTCCAGGGCCGCATATTGCGCCGGCTCGAACGGCAGTCCCTCCAGGCCCTCCAGCTCTATGCCGATGGAGTCGTCGTTGCAGCGATCCTTGCCGCGCCAGCTGGAGGCGCCCGCATGCCAGGCGCGCGCGTCACAGTCCACAAATTGCCAGACCTCGCCCAGGCGCGTGACGAAGAAATGGGCCGACACCTCCAGGCCGCGTATGCCCTGGTAGTAAGGATGGGCGTCCCAGTCGAGCTGGTTGGTGAACAGTTGCTGGACCGCCCCCGTGCCGTACTCGCCGGGGGGCAGGCTGATGGAGTGCACGACGACCAGATCGACCAGGGCCTGGGCCGGGCGCTCGCCGAAGTTGGGCGAGGGCAGGTGGCGTGCCTGTTGCAGCCAGCCGCCTTGCCAGGTCCAGGCCGGGGCCGTGGTCGTGGTCGTGGTAGCTGGTGCCTGCGGATCAGGCTTCGCCATGGCCGCCTCCGTCCGCCTCGGCGCTGGCGTCGCCGGGCAGGGCGATGTTCAGCCGGTCGATGCGGTAGCGGATCTGGCGCAGGCTCAGCCCCAGGCGTGCGGCCGTGGCCGTGCGGTTGAAGCCGTTTTCCTGCAGCGCCTGCACCAGGATGCCGCGCTCGCGCTCGTCCAGCCAGGCCTGCAGGTCGCGGGGCAGCTCCATGTCGGCAGGCTCCGGCGGCGGTGCGGCGCCGTCGTGCGCCTGGGTCTGCGTCGATGCGGGTGGAGCCGGCGGAGTGCCGCAGGGCAGCTGCATCTCGGGGTCTATGCGCAGCGGCCCTTCCTCGCCCAGCGTGATGGCGCGGTGCAGCAGGTTCTCCAGTTCACGCACATTGCCGGGCAGGGGCAGGCGGGCGATCTGCTCCAGGGAACGCTCGTCGATCTCGGGCATGGGCAGGCCCGACTCCTGCGACAGCCGTGCCAGCAATGCACGGCACAGCGCGGGCAGGTCCTCGCGGCGCTCGCGCAGCGGCGGAAGAAGTACTTCGATGACGTTGAGGCGGTAGTACAGGTCCTGGCGAAAACGTCCTGCCTGCACGTCGGCGGCCAGGTCGCGGTGGGTGGCGCTGACGATGCGCACGTCGGCCGCTTCCTCCTGCGCCGAGCCCAGGGGGCGCACGCGGCGTTCCTGGATGGCGCGCAGCAGCTTGGCCTGCATGGGCAGCGGCAGGTCGCCGATTTCGTCGAGGAACAGGGTGCCGCCGCGTGCCGCCTGGAAATAGCCGTCGCGGTCCTGGGTGGCTCCGGTATAGGAGCCCTTGCGGGCGCCGAAGAACTCGGCCTCCAGCAGGTTTTCGGGGATGGCGCCGCAGTTCACGGCCACCATGGGGCCGTGGGCGACGCGG
>NZ_JTKZ01000814.1:0-9813 GCF_000799035.1 Delftia sp. ZNC0008 | reverse complement strand
CGCCGGCTGTGCACGCCCGGCAGGGGCCGGGGCTGGCACCGCCGGACGAGCGGACGCCGCGCCCTCGATACGGAATACGCTCACTGCAGCGGCCAGCTGGTGCACCTGGGATTTGAGCGAACCGGTTGCAGCGGCCGCCTCTTCGACCAGCGCCGCATTCTGCTGTGTCACCGTGTCCATCTGGGAAATCGCCTGGTGCACCTGGTTGATGCCGCTGCTTTGCTCCTGGCTGGCGGCGGTGATCTCGGCCACCAGGTCGCTGACCTGTTGCACGCTTTGCACGATGCCGTCCATGGTGCGTCCGGCCTCGGCCACCTGACGCGTGCCCGCCTCCACCTTGGAGACCGAGTCGGCAATCAGGTCCTTGATGTCCTTGGCCGCCGAGGCGCTGCGCTGCGCCAGCGCGCGCACCTCACCGGCCACCACGGCAAAGCCGCGGCCCTGCTCGCCGGCGCGCGCCGCTTCCACGGCGGCGTTCAGCGCCAGGATGTTGGTCTGGAAGGCAATGGAGTCGATCACGCCGATGATGTCGGCAATCTTGCGGCTGGACTCGCTGATGCCGCCCATGGTGTCCACCACGCCCGCCACCACCTTGCCGCCCTGCACGGCTGTCTGCGACGCCGAAGCGGCCAGCTGATTGGCCTGGCGCGCGTTCTCTGCGTTCTGCTTGACCGTGCTGGTCAGCTCCTCCATGGCAGCGGCCGTCTGCTCCAGCGAGCTGGCCTGCTGCTCGGTGCGCGAGGACAGGTCCTGGTTGCCCGCGTCGATCTCGCCCGAAGCCGTGGCAATGCTGTCGGCACCCGAGCGCACCTGCCCCACGACCTGGGCCAGGTTGTCGTTCATCTGGCGCAGCGCCTGCAGCAACTGGCCCGTTTCATCGCGCGAATCGACGGTGATGCGGCTGGTCAGGTCGTTGTTGGCCACGGTGCGCGCCACGCGCAGGGCCTCGGCCAGCGGCCTGGTGATGCCGCGCGTGATCCACCAGGCGGCCAGCGCGCCCAGCACAAAGGCCAGCGAGACCACCGTGATGATGGCGGCTCGACTGGCCGAGAAGCGCACCAGCACATCGGCGGCGGAGCTGTCGATGGCCGCGCGCTGCATGTCCAGCAGGCGCTGGACCATGTCGATATAGCGCTGCGTGGCGGGCTGGTATTGCTGGGTGAACAGGCGCTCGGCGTCTTCGGCGCGGCCCTCGGCCTTGGCCTTGGTCACCACGTCGCGGCCCGCCAGATAGCCGGCGCGCGCCTTCTTGATCTCGACCCAGATGTCCTTTTCCTCCTGGGTCTGCAGCAGCGGCTCGATGCGGTCCTGCAGCTTGCTGGACTGGCGCGAGGACTCGGCTGCGTCTTCGGCGAAGAAGGTGGCCAGCGAGGGATCGCTGCTCTTGGCAATGGCCGTGGTGCGGCGCGAACCCGAGTGGATGTTGCGGAACCAGTCGCTGATCATCCGCTCCTTGGCCAGGGCCACCTCGGTGATTTCCGTGGTCGAGCGGGCCATGTGCCCCATGCTGACGATGCTGGTGACACTGATGAGCAGCATGATCAGCAAAAGAATGGTGAAACCGCCTCCGAGACGAAGGCCTATGCGCAGATTTTTCATGATGGGGAAACAGGATGCGGGACGGAAACGCGGCAAAAACTAGTTCTTGAGGTAGGCGTCCAGCACCATGCGATTCCAGTTGGCCGAGCCGACCAGGGAATCGCCGAGCTTCTCGGCCGTCGCCACCACGGCGCTTTGCTGCTGCTGCAGCGCCTTGACCCGGTCGCCCAGGCTTGCCATGGACGAACTCAGGCGGCTGCCCGTGGACAGTGCATCGTTGGCGCTGTTTTCCACCGCCTTGCCAATGCCGGCCAGGGCCGAGGTCACGCCTGCGGGATCTGTGGCCATGGACTTTTCCAGGGCCTTGGCGTCCACCGCCAGCGTGCCGTCCTGGCGCTGGACGATGCCGATCCTGGCCAGGCTGGGCGAAGTCGCGCTGCCCGTGACACTCATGATGGCCGCACGCAGCTCGCGCAGCGCGCGGGTGGCACCCACATCGGTGGTGGAGCCGGCGGCCGCGCTGGCATTGCCCTTGGCCGCGCTGGCGTTGTAGCGCGCCACCAGCTTTTCCAGCGCACCTTGAACCGACTGGGTGGTGCTGGTCGCCGTGAGGGCCGCCATCTCCTTGCCCGCCGTGGCCAGATCCACCAGGGACGACTTGAACTGCCCCAGCGCCGACAGCGAGGTAGAGCCCGCCTGGGCCTGGGCCGCAATGCGCTCGTGTGCCTTGGACAGCGAAGGCGCCAGCTTGCGGACTTTCTCCGCTTCGGTGGTCTCCGTCTTGGTGCTGTCCGTCTTCGTGGCGCCGGCCTGCGCATCGCTCTTCTTAATGGCCGAGTCCGAAGCCGTCTGCGCCGTGGTGCTGCTGTTGAGCCTGGACTGGGCTCGGGCCAACAGGCTTTGCACATTCAGGTTGTCGGTTCTGATGCTCATGTTCTCTTCCCTGTAAGTTTGCGGATGGTGCGGGCGCAGGGCCCGTCCACGGTTTGGCAGGGAGACTACCGGGACGCCGCCGCCGCAATGCAGGGATAAGCGGGCCGCTTACCCGCGACTTGCAGCCTTTGCCGGGCCGGATGCACGCGCGCCTTCCCCCAGCGAGCCGTGCGCCCATGAAAAAGGGCCTCCGAAGAGGCCCGTTCCACACATCCCGACCATCAGGCCGTCTGCTGCAGGGCTCCGTAGCGCTCGCGCGCCGTCTGCAGCATGTAGAAGGTGATGCGCTTGACCTCGGCACGGCTGTCGGCGATGTGCTGCTTCAGGCAGGACTGGGCCAGCGCGGCATCGCCGGCCTCGATGGCGGCAAGAATGGCGGCATGGTCGTCATAGGTTGCCGAGACGCGCGGCAGCTTGATCACATCCAGGCGGCGGATGATGCGGATGCGCTCTGTAATGTCCAGGTGGATGCGCGCCATCTCCTGGTTGCCGGTCGCGGCCACCAGGCCGGTATGGAAGGCCTCGTCCAGCGAGGCCACGACGGCGGGGTCGGTCTCGCGCTGCTCCTCCGGCACGCACCAGACTTCGCGCAGCGGCTGCAATGACTGCAGCGATTCGCCCACCAGGCTGGCCACGGCGCTGGTCTCCATCAGGGTGCGCACCTCGTACAGATCCTCGAAGTACTTGAAGTCGAAGGCCTTGATCTGCCATCCGCTCTTGAAGTGCACATCCACATAGCCATCGCGCTGCAACCAGAACAGCGCCTGGCGCACGGGCGTGCGGCTGACCTGCATGCGCGTGGCGATCTCGCCTTCGCTGAAACGGTCGCCAGGCAGCAGGCGGAAATCGAAGATGTCGTTCTTCAGGCAGGCGTAGATCTGCGCAGCCAGCGAATGCGCGCTGCTCGCAGGGCCCTGGCGCGTCTCGCACACCGGCGAGGAAACAACCGCGATGCTCATGCGACTGCCACGCCCGCTGGAGCACGCAGGCCTTGCCGCTGGCCGCCGCCAGGGGCTGGCAACGACATGCCCGGAGCCCTGAAGAAGGGCCAGGCCTTGCCTTCGACACCGGACTCGCGCATGGCCGAAGACAGGGTATACGCCGACCGCAGCAGCAATACCATTGCCTGATTTGCGATCAGGCAATGGGCAATGGTCCATTCACGCATTTAGTACTCTTTCTTGTACACAAGTTGGCAGTGGGATTTATTAAAGAAACGAATTGCGTTTTAATAATTGGACCTACAAGAATATCCTCGACAACGGCCGATCTTCGTGTATGCTCCGCGACTTGCCGCCGCAAAGGCCATACACACCATAGCGTTTGGCAACCCCCGGCACCAGACATTCAAAGTGACTGGACCAACACCAACAGGAACCCACTCGCGGTAATCCTGCGCATATTTGCGCCAATCCATTTTTTCCAGAGAGTTTCTGCACACACCTGGTGCAACGAGCACATCAATTTCCCCATGCCTGCGGCCATGGGTTTGTGTATTTGTTAAATATTGCAAGATATTGAGGCATTCAGCCTCTGACAGGAATGGAAGGCGGCCTTCTGTCAAGGAACTGACATGTGAATCTGCTAGCAGCGGCCTTGTAAATGCAGAGACAAGGCACGTCCTGCCCGATATTCCATCCACCGCTCGATTCCAGCTTTCCATACTGGAAAGCCTCCATCGATGGATGGAGGCCATATTCCCGCGCATCCACGGCAAACCCACGCCGGATGCATCCGACGCGGGTTTGCCGCAGCAGCAAGCCTGCGCAAGAAGACTCAGGCTTCGCGGTTTTCCTTGATGTTGAAGCCCATCTGGCTCTCGGCGCCCTTGCCGCCCTGGTTGGTCTGTTCCCAGTACTGGGTCTTGACCTTGGCAGCCTGGAACGAGTAGTTGACAGTCACGGTGTCAGAGGAGTTGGCGCCGCTGACGGTCACGTTCGTCACCATGACGTCGGTCAGGGTGATCTTGGTGAACTCGATCTGCGAGCCGCCGGCCTTGCACAGCGAGATGTCGACCTGGCCCAGGTGCTTGCCCGTGGCGCAGTGCTTGAGCACGGCGGGGTAGCACTTGTCCACCTTGGCGATGACGTTCAGGTCATGGAAGCTCACCTTGCCGGCGCCGGCACCGCCGCCGCTGGCCATGGTGTTGGGCTGGGTCGCGCCCCAGGTGAAGGAGTCGATGTCGGTCCAGCCCTTGTGGTTGGAATCCTGGGATTCGCCACTGGCGCCCTCGACCTTCATGAACATATCAACGGACATTGCACACCTCTCGAATTAATGGATTAAACGTTCGCATGCAACCCAATAGACCGACTGCATCGGATGGTTCACACGCGAACAAAGGGGAAAACCACTCCCGGGTAGAGCGCACGAAACCGATTCACTGAACATGTGATTCAGATCAGTGCGGCGCATACCCTGGATGGTCAAGGAATTTATTGACAATCGCCTGCAATCCTCACTGTCGTGAACCGCCCTCCTTTGTTGGAGCCGCGATGATAGTGGATAAGATCGGAAAAATACAAACAATTGGCCCGACTGAATTGTTACGGCCGATACATCTGAAAAAAAATGTATCCATCGCTTATCCATTCGATACGTGTCATGGCTTTTTGCAGAACTCAAGCTACACTCACGCCGCATTCGGAGTCCGATTGAAATACGATCTTGTATTCATGACGAGTCCATGACGTTCGTCTTTGGCCCCCGGCTTCAGACAATTGGCTGATCGAGGAAAACCAGCGGTTGCATAGACAGATTGCCGGTGCGATGCCGGCTTTGTGCTTGTCCAATGGCCTCGAACAGATTCGGCACCCTGGCACTGCGACAGACCTCGCCCGCCAGCGTGTGAAACAACATCTTGGGTGGGATTGCATGGATAGCGAAGCAGCATGTTCGACCAACTGCCTTCCGGCAGGTGTCCAGATTGGCGAATACCGCGTGCTAGATGTCATCGGCGAAGGCGGTTTCGGCATCGTCTACAAGGCCCGTGACCTCTCTCTGGACCGCGAGGTCGCGATCAAGGAGTACATGCCTTCGGCACTGGCCGGACGGCAAAGCTCCCATCAGGTGCATGTGCGCTCGCAGCACCGTGGCGCCTTCGACGCCGGGCTGCGCAGCTTCATCAACGAGGCCCGCCTGCTGGCGCGCTTCTCCCACCCCACCCTGGTGCATGTCTACCGCTTCTTCGAAGCCGGCGGCACGGCCTACATGGTGATGCGCCACTACGAGGGCCAGACGCTGGGCCAGGTGCTGAAGGCATCGTCCGGCCGCATGGATCAGGCCGGGCTCAGCGCGCTGCTGATCCCCTTGCTGGACGTGCTGGAAGTGCTGCATGCGCAAGACTGCTTTCACCGCGACATCGCGCCGGACAACATCTTCGTGCAGCGCGATGGCAGCCCCGTGCTGCTGGATTTCGGCGCCGCGCGCCGCATCATCGGCGACATGACCCAGGCGCTGACCATGGTGCTCAAGCCCGGTTTTGCGCCCATCGAGCAATACGTGGACGACGGCGCCATGCCCCAGGGCGCGTGGACGGACATCTACCAGGTCGGCGCACTGATCCACCAGGCCGCCACGGGCCGCATCCCGGCCACCTCGGTCGCGCGCATGGTCACCGATCCCATGCAGCCGCTGACCTCCGAACAGGTCCCGGGCTACTCCGACGCTTTCCTGCAGGGCATGCAACGGGCGCTGGCCGTTCGCCCCCAGGACCGCCCCCAATCCATTGCCGAGCTGCGCAGCCTGCTGGGCCTGTCCACCGACGCCCGGGCAGCGCCTGCGCCGGGGGAACCCAGCCCCATCTACATCCCGATCACGCCGCCTGCGTCCGTACAGGCCGCCATGGCCACCCAGTCGGCAGCCGTGCAGGCGCCGCGCTTCGTGCCGATCACGGAAATCTTCGTTCCTGCAGCAGCGCCGCAGGCAGCGCCCGCGACCACGGTCATGCCCGTGCCTGCGGTCCCTCCTGTCGCCACGGTCGCACCGGTGCCGCCCGCTCCCACCGCGCCTGGGGGTTTGGCAACAGGCGGCCCTGTCCAGCCATCTGCAGCCGCAGCCGCGCCCCAGATGACGCCTCAGGCATCTGCCGCCGATCCCATGGGCCTGGACAACGGTCCGTACATCGACATCGACCAGGCACTGCCCCCCGCTCAGCCTGCGCAGCCCCCGGTTCAGGCGCAGGCGCCTGCATCCCAACAGCCCGCCTCCGCACCCGCCGTTCAGGGCGCGCCCGCAGGGGTGCAGCCTCCGGCCGCTGCCGTCCAGGCAGTGCCCAAGGCCAGGCGCAGCGGCATGGCCGTGCCGATGGCCATCGGCGCCCTGGTGCTGGCGGCCATCGCGGGCGGCGGCGTGCTGTGGTACGACCATTCCCAGGACCAGGCCCGTGCCAAGACCCTGGCAGCCCGCGACAGCCTGGCATGGCAGCAGGCGCAAAGCCAGTCCAGCCTGGCCCGCCTGCAGGACTACCTGGACAGCTTCCCCGAAGGACAGCACCGCACCGAGGCCCAGGCGCTGCTCAAGCAGTTGCTCAACGAGGCCTCGCTGGCCTCCACGGAGCAGGTGCAGCCGATGACCCCGCCGGAGCAGGCCGCGCTGGCTGAACTCCCCCCTTCCCAGCCCGAGCAAGGGGCGCCCGTCGCCCCCGTCACGGTGGCCGCGGTGCCCGAGCCGTTGCCCACCGAGCCGCCCAAGACCGAAGCCCGCCCCGCCAAGCCCGCAGCGGCCACAGGCAAGGTGGTGTTCCGGGTCGTGCCCTGGGGCTATGTCTCCGTGAACCGCGCCCCGGCACGGACCAGCCCGCCGCTGACCCAGATGGAGTTGCCGGAGGGCGAGTACCGCATCGACATCAGCAACCCGGGTGCGGCCTCTACGGTGACCAAGACCATCACGGTCACCAAGGGCGAGTCGGTGACCGTGAACCATCTTTTCGAATGAGCGCGGCGCATGGCTCGACTGATGAACCACCGCTGGCGATGGATGCTGTGCACTGCAGTGCTCGGCCTGCCCTGCCTGGCGCATTCCCAGGCGGCATGCGAGGAGGCCGCGCCGGCCCAAACCGGCTCGGCAGGACGCCCGCAGCTGGCGCAGGGCATTGCGCTGTTCGAGGCGCGCGACCTGGCCCAGGCCGAGCGTGCGCTGCAGGCTGCGCTGTTTGGCGGGCTGGCGGATCCCATGGAGCGGGCCTCCGCCCACAAGTACCTGGCCTACACCTATTGCACGCACAAGGAATGGGCGCGCTGCGAGGCCGCCTTCGACGCCGCGTTCGCCGCCCACCCCGGCTTTGCGCTGCAGGTCTACGAGACCACGGGTACGCCGTGGCGGGACGCCTACAGCCGCGCCCAGGAACGCTGGACCCAGCGCTGCCCTGCCGCGCAACGGCTGCGCGTGGCAACCGCAGCACCCACGGCCGGCGGCTTTGCACTGAACAGCCGCGTGATCACATCGATCACCGCACTGACATCGGGCTCGGCCCCGGTGCGCTCCGCCGCACTGGCCGCACGGCCTGAGACGCCACGGACAGATCACAACCTGCGCCTGAGGGTCAACCCCTGGGCCAACGTGCTGATCAACGGCAAGCCGTCCGGCGTCACCCCTCCCGTCGTGCTGCTCAAGCTGGCGCCAGGCTCCCACACGGTGGAACTGCGCAACCCCGGCTTCGAGAGCTATCGGCAGGTGATCCGCATCACCGACGGCCAGTCGGTGACCCTTTCCCATGACTTTGATGCCCGATGACCATGTCCATGCATATCCCTCACTCCCTCCAGCGCCTGACCCTTGCCCTTGCCGTTGCCTTCGGGCTGGCCGCCTGCGAAACCGCACCCAAGCCGGTGGAGCCCGAGCCAGCACCGCCCGTGGTGCAGGCGCCTGTCGAGCCCGTCAAGCCCGTGGACCCGGTGGTGATCAAGGAGCAGGAGCTGGTCGAGGCCATCCAGCTCTACGTGGATGGCCGCTACGAGGATGCCATCACGGCCCTGACGCCCCTGTCCACCGCGCAGGAGCTGCCGATGAGCAGCCAGGTCAAGGCGCTCAAGTACATCGCCTTCAGCCACTGCGTGGAAGGCCGCCGCAAGCCCTGCCGGCAGCACTTCGACATGGCCCTGGCCCTGGACCCCACCTTCCAGCTGACCGAGGCCGAAAAGGGCCATCCCACCTGGGGCCGGGAATTCAACAATGCCCGCGCCGCGCTGCGCAACAAGCGCCCGGCGCCAGCGCGCAAGGCCTCCTGAGGCCTGCCGAGGCCCCCGACGCTTCCTGAAAACTGCCTAGCCTAAGACTCCATGGACAAAATCGAACTCAGGGTCGTGGACCACGATGGCGTTGCGGTCGACCGCCACTGGCATGCCGTATTCGGCATGGCAGGCGGCACGATCGGACGCAGTGGCCAGAACAAGCTCATCATCTCGGATCCGGACGCTTCCGTGGCGCGCGTGCACGCCATGGTCAGGCTCGATTCCGAGGGAGCCTTTGTTGCGAACCTGAGCGAGCGTGATCCCATCTGGGTGGCAGACCAGCCCGTGCGCTCGGGCCAGGAAGTGGCCCTGACACTGGGCGCGCGCATCCGCATCGGCGCCTACACCCTGGCCGCCGTGGCGCCGGGCACCCCTTTCGAGGCACCGGCCTCGCCCGGTGCAGCCGTGCCGGCGCCTGCCAGCGCAGCATTTGCAGCGGCTGTGACGCCCTCAGCACCTTCTGCGCCCTCAGCACCCTCAACGCCATCGGCTCCCTCGCCGGTCACGGCAATCCCACAGCCACCGATCCAGCAGCCCCTCGCAGTTGACAGCCCGCTGCAGCCGCAAGCAACGGGGCCGGCAGAAGCTGCGCCACTGGCAGACGTTCTGCCTCCAGCCGCCGCCGGCATCGCCGATCCCTGGGAAGGCCTGACGGCGCTGAGCCTGGATGACATCCAGACCCCGCCTGCGCCTTCTGCCCAGAGTGCAATCCCCCCCGAGCAAGCGGCCATGGCGATGCCGCAGCCGGCCAGGCCGCAGCATCGCCCGCTGCTGATTCCCAATGATTTCGACCCCTTTGCACCGCCGCCCGAGCAGGCTCGGCAGCAGGAAGAAGGCTGGGCCGGCCTGCCCTCGCACGGCAAGGGCGAGCTGATTCAGCAGCGCCATGACGGCATGGTCCAAACGCTTCCCCTCAAGGGCCTGAGCACCGAGGCACTGCATGACGCCTCCCATACCGGCCTGCCTTCGTGCTTCGAGGCATCGCAAAAGCTCGATCCGCTCGCGCTGTTCGACCAGGGCGGCCTGCCCGCCGACGCAGCGCCGCTGCAACAGGCATCGGGCCGGGGCTCCGAGCTGGGCCAGGCCTTCAACCTGCCGCGCATGCAGCCGC
>NZ_JTKZ01000671.1:0-3319 GCF_000799035.1 Delftia sp. ZNC0008 | reverse complement strand
CCGCGTCGAAGGGATGGCTCTTGACCAGGGTCTCGCCCTTGCGCGCGCCGCTGTCGAAGACATAGGTGAAGGGCATTTCCTCCTCGCCCGAGCCCCACAGCATCACGTTGCGCACCTTCTCGGGCAGCTCCTCGAAGGGCAGCTCCACATCGGTGCCGTAGTGGCGCGCCACGCTCTCCAGCATGGAGAAGTAGTAGCCGTTGCGCCGGTCCCAGCCCTTGACGGCGCCGCTGGCCAGGCTCAGCGTGGGAAAGGCCACCACGCGCTCGGGATCGAAGGACTCCGTGCAGCCCAGGCCGTCGCAGCCCGGGCAGGCGCCCATGGGCGAGTTGAACGAGAACAGGCGCGGCTCCAGCTCGGGCAGCGAATAGCTGCACAGCGGGCAGGCGAACTTGGCGCTGAAGAGGTGTTCCTTGCCGCTGTCCATCTCCAGGGCGATCACGCGGCCGCCGGCGTCGGCGCCACCCGCGCGCAGGGCGGCCTCGAAGCTCTCGGCCAGGCGCTGCTGGGCGTCGGCGCGCACCTTGAGGCGGTCGATCACCACGTCGATGTCGTGGCGCTCGTTCTTCTCCAGCGCGGGCAGGGAATGGGACTCGTGGATCTTGCCGTCGATGCGAAAGCGCACATAGCCCTGGGCCTGCATCTGCGCGAACAGCTCGGCGAACTCGCCCTTCTTGTTGCGCGCCAGCGGCCCCAGCACCATGAGGCGCGTGTCCTCGGGCAGGGCCAGGGCCGCATCCACCATCTGGCTGATGGTCTGGGACTGCAGCGGCAGGTTGTGGTCGGGGCAGTAGGGCGTGCCGGCGCGTGCGAACAGCAGGCGCAGGTAGTCGTTGATCTCGGTCACCGTGCCCACGGTGGAGCGCGGGTTGTGGCTGGTGGCCTTCTGCTCGATGCTGATGGCGGGCGACAGGCCCTCGATCAGGTCCACATCGGGCTTGTCCAGCCGCCCCAGGAACTGGCGCGCATAGGCCGACAGGCTCTCCACATAGCGGCGCTGGCCCTCGGCGTACAGGGTGTCGAAGGCCAGGCTGGACTTGCCCGAGCCCGACAGCCCGGTGATCACCACCAGCCGGTTGCGCGGAATGTCCAGGTCGATGTTCTTGAGGTTGTGCGTGCGCGCACCGCGGATGGCGATGCGTGACTGCGCCAGCGCCTGGCCGAGGTAGCGGCCGTCGGGCTGGGAGCGGGAGTCGGCGGCCCGGTCCAGGCCGCCGTCTTCGGAAATCGTGTGGGAACCAGGCATCGGGAAAACCCCTGCGAAGGCGAACCCGCCATGATAGGTCAGAACCCGTGCCACCGCATGGCGGCTCGGTCTGCGGGGCGGCAGGGCCTTCTGCGGCGCCCCTTCACAAAACTGTCTTGCACTGCCTTGCATAACCCAGCCACCCCGCAGCGCCGGCCTATGGGCGAGAATGGCGGATTGCTTGCCCCCACAACAGTGCACCCCGTGCTCGATTCCCCCACACCCGTCCACGGCGCCCAGGCGCCAGCCCCCTCCTCGGCCGCATCGGGCCGCATGACCTCGCAGGAACGCCGATCCAGCGCCAGCCTGGCGCTGATCTTTGCGCTGCGCATGCTGGGCCTGTTTCTGGTGCTGCCGGTGTTTGCGCTGGAGGCGCGCAAATACCCGGGCGGGGATGATCCGGCCATGATCGGCCTGGCCATGGGCCTGTACGGGCTCACCCAGGCCGTGTTCCAGCTGCCCCTGGGCCTGGCTTCGGACCGCTTCGGGCGCAAGCGCGTCATCGTCGCCGGGCTGCTGGTCTTTGCCGCGGGCAGCCTGCTGGCGGCCACGGCCGACTCACTGCTGGGCCTGATGTGGGGCCGGGGCCTGCAGGGCGCGGGCGCCGTCTCGGCCGCCGTGACCGCGCTGCTGGCCGACCTCACGCGCGACAGCGTGCGCACCAAGGCCATGGCCATGGTGGGCGGCAGCATCGGCCTCATGTTCGCGCTGGCCCTGGTGCTCAGCCCCCTGCTGGCGGCCTGGGGCGGGCTGCCCGGCATCTTCGGCCTGACCTGCGCCCTGGCGCTGGCGGGCATTGCCGTCGTGCTCTGGGTCGTCCCGCCCGAGCCAGCGCGCCACGCCGACCAGCCGCGCGGCCGCATGGCCGAGCTGTGGCGCCACAGCGACCTGGTGCGCCTGAACCTGGGCGTGTTCGTGCTGCACACCGTGCAGATGTCCATGTGGGTGGCCGTGCCCGCCATGCTGGTGCAGGCAGGCCTGGACAAGCAGGCGCACTGGCATGTCTACCTGCCGGCCGTGGTGCTGTCCTTCGCCGCCATGGGCGGCCTGTTCGCCATGGAGCGGCGCGGGCGCCTGCGCGCGGCCCTGCTGGGCGCCATCGCCCTGATCACCCTCGTGCAGATCGGCCTGGGCCTGCTGGCGGCCGGCGGCACGCAGCCGCCGCTGTGGGCCATGGCCGTGCTGATGTTCGTGTTCTTCTGCGGCTTCAACGCGCTGGAGGCCACCCAGCCCAGCCTGGTCTCGCGCATGGCGCCGGCTCCGCTGCGCGGCGCGGCGCTGGGCGCCTACAACACGCTGCAATCGCTGGGCCTGTTCGCAGGCGGCGCGCTGGGCGGCGCCGTCGCCAAATGGGCCGGCATGCCGGGCCTGTTCACCCTGACGAGCGTCCTGGCCGTGCTGTGGCTGGTCGTCACCTGGCCGCTGCGCCCCGTGGGCCGCCACGGCTGAACGGCAGTTTTCCGACGGTTACAAACTGCTGCAGCCAGCCGCTGCACCGGCATATCCGCCCCCTGCCAACGGCGGACGGCTTGCGGCACAATGGCGCGTCTGGCCCGGGATCCATCCTTCTATGCCCGGGCCACTTCTCTCTGTAAAGGTATTTCACTCATGGCATCCGTCAACAAGGTCATCATCGTCGGCAACCTCGGGCGCGACCCCGAAATGCGCACCTTCCCGAGTGGCGACCAGGTGGCCAACGTGACCATCGCCACCACCGACCGCTGGCGCGACAAGAACACGGGCGAGAACAAGGAAGCCACCGAGTGGCACCGCGTGGTCTTCAACGGCCGCCTGGCCGAAATCGTGGGCCAGTACCTGCGCAAGGGCAGCCAGGTCTATGTCGAAGGCAGCCTGCGCACGCGCAAGTGGACCGACCAGGCCTCCGGCCAGGAACGCTACGCCACCGAAATCCGCGCCGACACCATGCAGATGCTGGGCAGCCGCCAAGGCGGCGGCGGTGGCCAGCAAGGCGGCGGCTATGGCGATGAAGGCTATGGCGACAGCGGCTACGACGCCCCTCCCCAGCAGCAACAGCGCCGCCCGGCCCCTGCCCCCATGGCAGCGCCCGCCCCG
>NZ_JTKZ01000479.1:0-844 GCF_000799035.1 Delftia sp. ZNC0008 | reverse complement strand
GGGCTTGGCCTTGTGTGTAGGCGATGCGGTACACGGCCAGCGGGCGGCCGAAGGGGTCCAGCTCGGTGCGCGTGCCTTCCAGCGGGCGGCCTGCGGGATCGAGCCGCGTGGCGTCGGTCAGGCGCCCTTGCGCGTCGTACCGGTAGCGCATGTCGCCGGGGCCGCAGCTGGCGCAGCCCGGGCCGCGCACTTCAAGCAATCGCCATTGCCCGCCGATGGTGTCGTAGTGGTAGGTGGTTGTTTGCCCAAGGCTGTTGGTGAGGGTGTTCTTCCAGGGCTGGCTGAGGTCCAGGGTGACTTTTTCCTGCTGGCTGTCCGGCCGGCCGCGCACGCTCAAGATGGCGCGGCCGTTGTCGCCGTAGGCATAGCTGGCGATGCGCTCGTCCATGGGCTTGCCGTCACTGCCCTGGCCCTGGACGCTGATGCCGGTGAGCAAGGTGGGGTGGCGCGGGTCCTCATAGTGGTAGTGGCGCTGGACCGGGGCTTGGCCATCGGCCGACGGGAGGCTGACCTGCACGAGGCTGGCGTTCAGCTTGGCCTGGGGCTGGGTGCTGCCGGGCAACGGTGCGCTGCCGTGGCGGTAGTCGATGCGGCCCAGCGGGGTGTCGATGGCCTGCACGCCGGTGAAGCTGCCCTCGCCCGAAGATTGGGCGTAGTGCAGGCGCAGGCTGCGGCCCTGCGGGTCGGTGACCTTGAGCAGGCGGTTGCCCTTGGCGTTGTAGTCCAGGCGGACCTGTTCGCCCGAGGGCAGGCTGATGCGGGTCAGGCGCCCCCGGTGGTTGAAGCGCAGCTCGCGCCCGTCCATCCATTGCCAGGTGTAGTGCCGTTCCTGGCCGGGCGTGGT
>NZ_JTKZ01000396.1:0-19056 GCF_000799035.1 Delftia sp. ZNC0008 | reverse complement strand
CCGCGTCCTGCAGCAAAAGAATGTGCGCCTGGACTCGCCCGAGCAGGTCAAGGCCCATGCCCAGCAGGTCTACCAGCAGGTGGTGCAGCTGCGCAAGATGCCCTTCGGCAATCCGGGCGCCCTGAGCGATGACGAGCGCGGCATGGTCAAGCGCTGGTACGAATCGGGTGCATCGGTGAACTGATCATCCTGCCGCGCCCGTGCGCTGCCAACCACCCGCCCGCAGTCTCGCAAGAGCCTGCGGGCTTCTTGTTTCAGGCAGGCCAGGCCGCTGCGGTACCGTGCAGGGCCGGATGCCGCGCTTCATCGTGCGGCGTGTGCAGCGCGATGGCGCCGCGCCCCGGCAGGCTTTGCGCCTTGGCCTGCTGCTTGGCCAGGGCCGCGAGGTTGGCGATGTCCTCGGGTGCCAGCAGGCTGCCCGGCGCGACGCGCACCACGCCGATGGACAGCGTGGTGCAGGCAAAGAATCGCCGGATGCCGTGGCGGTCCTCGGCCCAGATGCCGCCGGCCTCGCGCGCCTGGTCGTCGAACAGCTGGCGTGCCTCGCCAGCGAAGGCGCCGACGATGTCCTCGCAGCGCCGCTGCCAGTCCTCGCTTTGCAGCAGCAGCATGAAGTCGTCCCCGCCCACATGGCCCACGAAGTCGCGCCGCGCATCGCAGTGCGCCACGGCCAGCCGCGCCACCAGGCGGATCATCTGGTCGCCGCGCCAGTAGCCGTAGTGGTCGTTGAAGGGCTTGAAGTGGTTGAGGTCGGCATAGCAGGCCACGAAGCCGGCGCCGCTGTCCAGCAGGCGCTGCATGTGCAGGCTGATGGGGATGTTGCCGGGCAGGAAGGTCAGCGGGTTGGCGTGGCGCGCGGCCTCGATGCGGGCCTCGGTCACGCGGCGCACCAGCTGCTCGCCCGTGCCCAGGCCCACATAGCGGCCGTTGTCGGTGACGATGAAGCCGTCGCTCAGGTAGCGCTGGTCCTGCGAGGTCAGGATGCCGACGAGCTGGTCCACATCGCAGTCCAGTTCCACGATGCGCGGCTGCACGTTGGCAAAGGCCAGGCAGGGCTTGCGTCCGTGGACTTCACGGAAGTACAGCGTGGCGTAGTGGTTCATGAACTGCTGGCGGTTGATGAGGGCCAGCGGCCGGCCGGCCTCCACGACGGCAATGGCGTGCAGCTGCTGCCCGGCCTGGAACAGCTCGGCCACCTCGTCGTTGCTGGCCGCCGGTGCCACGCAGGGCGCCTGCATCACCATCAGGTTGCGCAGCACGCCCGGGGGGGCGCTGTGGCCCTGGTGAGGCAGCACGGCCACGCGCGGGTCCTGCGCCACGCTCAGCGCCTGCGGGCTGATCTGCGGCTGGGCGGCTTCGGCGGGCCGGCCCAGCAGCCATCCCTGGCCGTACGCAATGCCCAGGTCGCGCAGGGTGCGCAGCTCGTCCTCGGTCTCTATGCCTTCGGCGATCAGCGTGGTTCCGAAGACCTCGGCAATGCCCTTGATGGCCTGCAGCAGCTGCAGCGTGGCCGGGCGCTGCTCGATCTGGTGGATGAAGTACTTGTCGATCTTGACGAAGTCCGGCTTGGCCTCGGACCACAGGCGCAGGCTGGAGCGGCCGTCGCCAAAGTCGTCGAGCGCCAGGCGCGCGCCCGTGGCGTGCACGGCCTTGACGGCGGCGCAGACGGCGGGCATGTCGGTCACATGGTCGTGCTCGGTGATCTCCACCACCAGGGACCGCGCCTGCACGCCGAAGATGCGCACCGTGTCCCCGACCATGCCGGGGCCGCAGACCCCCACGGCCTGCACCAGCGCCTGGGCGCTGAGGTTGACGAACAGCCGGCCCGGCGCACTCTGCCGGCCCCAGTCCTGCAGCGCCACGCAGACCGCCAGCAGCTCGAATTCCCGAAGAATGCCCTCGGCCGCAGCGCCCTTGAGCAGGGCGTCGGGCGTATGCAATGGCATGCCCCGGGGGCCGCGGATCAGCGCCTCATGCGCATAGATGCTGCCGCTGCGCAAGTCGGCCAGCGGCTGGAAGACGCAGTACAGGCCGCCCGCGCGCATGAGCTGCGCCACGGGGCCTGCGCCGGACCGCACGGCGGCGGATAGCACGGCCGCGGCAGCGGGCAGTCTGGCGAGCATCTGGGGATCGATCATGGGCTCAAATTTTCAGTTGGATACATTACGTTTCATTGGTGACATACTTGTGACAAGTATGCCGCCTGTCGGCGTGCGTGCTGGCGGCCGATTGACGTGGCTCAAAACGCGGCGGCTGCAAAGCCGGCAAAGTTGCGTGCATGTTCGCCCTGTCTTCCTTGCAAGCTTTCGCCTTCGCGCCGGGTTCCGCCCAGGTGTTGGCCGCGGGTACCTGGCTCAGGCTGCGTCGGCAGTCGCCGGATACGGTGATGTATCTGGAACGCGGTCGCGTGCTCCTGGGCATAGGCCAGGGTGGGCAGATGCGCCACCAGCTGGGTGTGGTGGAGGGGCCGGCCTGGCTGGATGCGGCCTTTGTGCTGCAGCGGCGCGGCAGCAGCCTGGACATGCTGGCCGACAGCGATGTCCGCGTGCAGCAGTTGCCCCAGGCCGACTTCCTGCAGGCCGTCTCGCAACTGCCTTCTCCCGCCCAGCAACTGCTGCAGGACATGGCCCAGGCCTACTGCGCCCAGACCGAGCTGGCCGTGAGCCGCCTGTCCAAGGATGCCGAGGCACGCTGCGCCCAGTGGCTGCTGCGCCATGCCATGCCGCACGAGGCCGGGGGCCTGCGCGTGACGCTGCACCTGCGCAAGCGGCTGATCGCCGCCCAGCTCGGCATTGCGCCCGAGACCTTCTCGCGCGTGCTGCGCCAGTTGCGTGAGCATGGGCTCATCGCGGGCCGGGGCAATGTCATCGATCTGCCCAAGCCGGCGGCCCTCGAAGTGCTCGCAGTAGGCTGATTCCCACGCCGCTGACGGGTGCCGGCCTGCAAGCGCCGGGACTTGCGGGGCGGGGTATCCACTGGTTCGCGGGTTCCACCCAGTGGGACGGCTTTCGGGTCTGCATATATTGAGGGCGTCATGTCACTGGACGCCCGTCGATCCCCCTTTTTCCAGGCGCTGCTGGCATCCCAGGATGCTCCGCAGGTGCCGGACTCGCCCTCGTGGCCGCGCGCGTCCACAGGCTGGGGCGCCATGCGCTGCACGGTGCTGGCGCTGGCCGCGGCGGCCGTGCTTGTGGTGGGCCTGGGCAGTGCCTGGTGGGTATCGCACAGCATGCGCCAGCAGACGCTGGAGCGCGCCATGGCCCGGCAGGCCGACGAGGTCGATACCGTGGCGCGCATGCTGGCCTCGCGGCTGGAGCAGCAGCAGCGCCTGCTGTGGGTGCTGGCCCAGGGCATGGCCGACCAGGGCGGCGACCCCAGCCGCCTGATGGGCGAGATGCTGCGCGGAGACGCATCCGTGCGGCTGTTCGACACATTGCAGCTGGCCGATGCGCGTGGGCAACTGCAATTGAGCCTGCGCGGCGGCCGCTCTGAGCCCCTGGTCGATCTGGACGAAGGCGTGCGCGACGTGATGCGGCGCAGCCTGGCCGATGGCAAGCCCGTGGTCTCCACCATGGTCCGCAAGGGGGCCGATCCCGCAATGATGGAGTTGCTGTACGCCGTGCCGCTGCGCGCCGGCAACGGCACGGTCAGCGGCGTGCTTTCGGCGGGCGTGCGCATGTCCGGCCAGGCGCTGCTGCCGCCCGGCATCGACCCTTCGCGCTCCGCCGGGCGGCTGCTGGTCATGCAGCGCGACGGGCAGATCCTGGCCCACTCCGATCCGTCGCGCTGGACGGCGCGCGCCGAGGCCGAGCCCGGACTGGGCGCGGACTGGTTGCAGGACCCTTCCACCGGCGGCCTGCAGGTGGGCCCCGATACCCAGCGCCGCGCCGGCTACCTGGTGACGACGGCCGGCATGCCGCTGCCGCAGTGGCTGGTGGTCAGGATCACGCCCGAGGAAGCCATTGCGCCCAGCCTGGCGCCGCGCGTGCTCTGGTGGCTGCTGGCAGCCGTCGCGGGGGTCACCGCGCTGCTGGTGCTGCTGCTGATCCTGGTCACCGAACCCATGGCCGCCTTGCATCGCAGTGCACGCCAATGGCTGGCGAGCCAGGGGCGGCTGATGGCCGAAGAGCCCGATCCCGCGCCGGAGCCGGCGCCAGGCCATGCCGAGGAAGGCGGCTGGCGCATGCCCTGGACCCATGCCTGGGGAGAGGCTTCCACGCTGTGGCAGGCCCTGCACCGCCTGGGCCAGATGGGCCAGGACCAGGTCCACGAGGTCGGCCGGCTGCAACTGCAGCTGCAAACGCTGATGGACTACGCGCCCGTGGGCCTGGTGGTCACGCATGCGGCGCATCTGGAGCTGGTGGGCCTGCAGGCCGCGCGCATGCTGGGATATCCGCCGCGCGAACTGCAGGGGCAGGCGATACGCCAGCTGTGCGCCTCCGACGCTGCGCACGCCCAGTTGCTGGAGCGTGTGCGCAAGGACCTGGACATGTACGGCCAGTTCGACAGCGAGCAGTGCTTTGTCCGCAAGGACGGCCGCCCCATCTGGGTGCGCCTGCACGGCCAGAGCCTGCAGCGCCTGCAGCGCGGCCTGGAGCCACGCGCCGTGGTGCCGGCCGATCCCACCCTGGTCTGGGTGGTCGAGGACGTGACCATGCAGCGCCTGGTGCGCGAGCAGCCGGGCTGGAAGGCCATGCACGATCCGCTGACCCTGCTGCCCAACCGCGAGGCCTTTGCCATGCGCCTGCATGAATGGCTGCAGGAATGCAGCGCCGCCCAGCGCCTGCCCGCCGAGGCGCAGCAGGAAGAGGTCTCCTCCTCGCAAGCCGACGCCGAGGTTGCTGCCGTGGCCACGGCCGCGGTCGAAGTCGCCATTTCTCCCATGCCGCACCATGGCGTGATCCTGTTCCTGGACCTGGACCACTTCGCCCACGTCAACCAGCAGGGAGGCCATGCGGCCGGCGACGAGGTGCTGTGCCACATGGCCCGGCTGATCGACAGCGTGGTGCGGCCCTTGGGCTGGGTGGCGCGCCTGGGCGGCGACGAGTTCGCCGTGCTGCTGGCCGGCGTCCCGGCCGAGCAGGGCATGCTGCTGGCGCAGAGCCTGTGCATGGCCGTGCAGGACTGGGAAGGCGCGCACGAGGGCCAGCGCTACCTGATGGGCGCCAGCGTCGGCATGGTGGTGCTCGATGCCCGCCAGCACACGGTCAGCAGCGCGCTGCGCTCGGCCGACATGGCCTGCTATGCGGCCAAGCGCAAGGGCCGCAACCGCGTCGAGGTGTTGGAGGCCGCATGAGCGCCGGGGCCGCGCCTCATTCGAAGGATTCGCTGAAGCGCCGCAGTCCCTCCGGATCGATCAGGGTCAATGCCCCATAGGAGACGCGGACCGCTCCGATGTCCTCCAGCTCTCCCAGGGTGCGATTGACGATCTGGCGCGACACGCCGGCCAGGCTGGCCAACTCCTCCTGCGACATGCCCAGGTGCCGGTTGCCGGTGTCCGGATACAGCCTCGAATCGGTCAGCTCCGAGATGCAGTGCGCCACATGGCGGCTGGAATGGTGCAGCCGCGCATGCTCGCAGCGGCCGATGAACTGGCCCAGGCGCGCATTGAGCTGGTCCAGCAGGAAGCGGTTGAAGCCGAGGCTGCGCTCCAGCAGCCAGTGAAAGGTGCTGGCCGGCATCAGTGCCACCAGCGTATCCTCGATCGCCGTCGCGTCGAACGGCCAGCATTCGTGCTTGAGCAGTGTGCCCTCTCCGAACCAGCAACCCGGGGTAAAGGTGGCCAGCGTGGTGCTGCGCCCGGTAGGCGACAGCGCATGGATCTTGACCGCTCCCTGGACGATGCCGGCCCAGTGGCCGGCCCGGTGCGTCTTGTGGCAAAGCGGGGCGCCGGCCGGTATGTGCCGCAACAGCACCTCCCGCCGCAACCTGAGCAGGTGGGCCCTGCTCAGGTGGGGCGCAAAGGGCGCGGACTTGAGGACGGCGTTGATCGTGGGCGGCTGCATGGTGATTGATGCAAATCTTCAATGAAAGTCTGCTGCTTCATTGCCTGGATTGGCACGCTGCAAACCCTGATCACCGGCCCCCGGACCCCTGCGGGACTTCGCGCAGGGTGCAGCTCAATCGTTGCGCGAGACCGGCGCAGGCCCGGCCTTGGTGCCCGCCGGGCCGGCACTGAAATCGGTCAGGAAGGCCGCCTCCTGGCTCTGGCCCGTTCCGGCCTGGCTCCAGTCGCACACTCCCGCCGCAAACACTGCGGCAAGGCGCTTTTGCTGGGCCGGGCTGAAGGTGATGCCGGCGTACTCCGGGCTGGTGAACGAAAGGGGCTTGAGCTGGCACTGGTAGATGTCCTCCGCGAGCGGACCTCCGGCTACCTGGCGTGGCGACAGGGTCGGCTTGAGGGGACAGGCTGGGTCGTCCAGGGCCAGGACTTTGTCGAGATCCGAAGGGGCGGCTCCCGTTGCGGCGATGCATCCATCCCTGACATCCGAAGGCCTGTTGCGCACCACTTTCTGTGCCAGCGCAGCGCCGGTGGTGTCGCGCTCCACGGCGGTCAGCCAGCGGTCCATCATGACAAAGGCCTCGCGTCGCATGGCAGGGGCGATCAGCAGCGGGACCATGCCCTTGCTGGCGCGGATCACGTGGTTGTCATGGTGGCCGTTGGCGGCATCCAGCCGTGCGCGTTGCTGCAGGCTGCGCCAGGTCATGTGGATGTCGCTGCCGCCCTCGGGCCGCAGGTCGATGATGGCCACCTGGGACAGGTTCCTGCCGTTGCTGGTGAGGCCACTGCTGTAGAGCCTGGGCAGCAGGCTGGCCACGGCCCGCTCGCGGGCTGCCGGCCTGGACGCAGTGCCGCCGGTCCAGTCCATGTCGTTGGTGTAGCTGCCGATGCCTTCGTTGAGCTGCACGAAAGCCTCCGCGTCGATGGCGCCCGACTGCAGTGCCTTGAGTCCGTACTGCAGGCCCGTGTTGTCATACGGCAGCTGCGGCTTGGTGTGGCCGTCGGTGTCCTTGAACGTCCCGAACACCGGGACCAGCATGTCGTGGATCGAGCAGCGCACGCCCTGGCCGCGTGTGCGCGGGTCGTAGACGATGGAGGCGGGAAAGCCCACGCCGCAGTTGTCGGGCAGCCGGGGGTTCTGGGGGGTGATGAAGCTCCCTACCCATTTGTCGCAGTAGCTGGCCGGATGGCCATTGATGGCGGCCTTCGCGGTGTCGCTCAGTGCCTGTCCTGCGGCCGTCCTGTAGTAGTTGGACAGCAGGCCGCAGTCGCGTGTTTCCATCCAGGTGGACACCGCATCGGGATAGCTCAGCCCCGTCTGTATGCCCTGCAGCAGACCCGGCATGGCGGAGGCGATCACTGTCTGCATCATGGAGCCACCCGAGTCGCCGTCGCCCATGGTGTAGCGCACTTCGCCGTAGTTCTCGATCAGGTGCTCCTTGATGCGCATCATGTTCTCGGCGGCCAGCAACTCGTTGTTGTTGTGCAGGTGGTTGGTCAGCATGGCTTTCACGACCATGTGGCCTGCCGCGAGCGCGTTGGGGTCGAACGGCAGGCTGCCGCTGAACTGGTCGAGGAGGTTGACCGCCGGCTCCTGGAAGCGATTGCCGGAAGCGGCTGCGCCGAATCGCCACAGCACCTTGCCGTTCCATCCCTTTTGCGGCTCCCAGGGCGTCCAGGCAAGCGCGGGGTCATGGTAGGCCAGGATCTGGTAGGTGCCGCGGCCCATGACGCCAGTTTCCAGGCGCAGCAGGTGCTTGACCGTATCTCCGCGGTCGTTGGTGAAGTCGGCGATCTCGCTGTCGGCCGGGCGCTGCGATGGGTCGTAGGCCACATGACAGGGCGTGGCGCCTGCCGGACCCATCGTGCAGGCGCTGCCTTGCCTGGCCTTGGGCATGTAGTAGTAGGTGTACTGGGTCCTGGTATTGCACTGGACATCCACCGGATCGGTATCGAGACCGCTGACGCGCGTGGTCACGGTCGCCGAAAGTGCCGTGCCCGGCACGGAAACGGTGGCTTGCGCGCCATTGCGCGTGGCGCAGATCCACGGCGCTGTCTGCGGCCCGGCGAAGATGGGATCGCCCCGGCCATGGTTGGTGATGTCCAGCCGTGCCTTCGCGCTGCCGGCCGCCGTGGCGGTGAGGGTGTTGGCGCCCACCCTCAATCCCTCGACCCGGCCCAGAATCCGGCCATTGGCGCGCTGGGCGAACCGGGCGGTGACATCCGTGCCATTGAGCGCCACCTTCAGCGCACCGGGCGGGCTGCCCTTGGGCAGCACAATTTCAATATAGGCATTGCCGTCGCTGATCATGTCGGCCCGGTTGGACAGGCTGCGTATCTCGATGACACCCAGGCCTGAATCACCGCTGCCGCCGCAGGCGGTCAGCACACTGGCGAGCGTGGCTGCGGCCACCATGCCCGAAAAAGGGGTTGGCTGTTTCATCGTCTTGTCTCCTGCAATCCACTTCCTTTTGAAGCGATTTCATTGAATCACGCTAACAGTCTGAAAGTCTGTATAGGTTTGGACAATGGTTTGCCGGCGACTGGCTCGCATATTGCATGTGCTGCGTGCACAAGTGTTTAACCGCCCCTGCCCAGGGCATTCTTGGTGCTTGTATCTAGCTGGCGGGGGTCATGGCTGGGTTACGCTGCGGGCTCCCCATGACCTGCGGCGCGTCCCCGGCGCGACCGCTCTTTTTTTCGCTGATTGCTTCGCTACATGCGCGACCAGGCCCTGTTCGACAAGATTGATCTGCACCTGATACGGGTGCTGCACACGGTGCTGACCGAGCGCAGCGTCTCGCGTGCCGCATTGCGCCTGGGCATGCACCAGCCGGCGGTGTCCGCCGCGCTCAAGCGCCTGCGCGACCTGGCCGGCGATTCGCTGCTGGTGCGTTCGGGCGCGCACATGCAGCCCACCGAGGCCGGGCTGCGCATGGTGCAGCCGGCGGCCGACATCCTGCGCGCGGCCGAAGGCCTGTTCAGCGATGCGCGCCATTTCGATCCCCGCACCTCCACGCGCACCTTCCGCATCGCCGCCAGCGACTACCTGGACCCGCTGTTCCTGCCGCGCCTGGTGGCCCACCTCAAGACCGAGGCGCCCGGCTGCCCCGTGGACATCCTGGCCCTCAACGGCGACGCGCACTACGAGGTGCAACTTGCCCAGGGCGATGTGGACGTGGTGATCGGCAACTGGCCCGAGCCGCCGCAGGGCCTGCACATGGCCAGCCTGTTCGAGGACGAGGTGGTCTGCCTGGTCAGCCCCCAGCATCCGGCCGTGCGACGCGGCTGGGACGTGGCCCAGTGGCTGGAGGCCGAGCACATCGCGCCCACGCCCACCTACCCGGGCGCGCGCGGCGTGATCGACGACCAGCTCTCCCGCATGGGCCTGCAGCGCCAGGTGGCGGCGCGCTGCGCGCATTTCAGCCTGATTCCCGACATCGTGGCCACCAGCCTGCTGGTGCTGACCACGGGGCGGCTGTTCTGCGAGCGCTTCAGCCAGCGCCTGCCCCTGGTGATCCTGCCCTGCCCCGTCGAGTTTGCGCCGCTGGTGTACTACCAGCTGTGGCATGCCCGCACGCACATGGGCGCTTCCACGCGCTGGCTGCGCGACGCCGTGCGGCAGGTGGCGCTGATGTCCCGTGCCCGCTAGGCGACGGCGATAGGAACCGCCTTTTGGGTGAACAAAGTGATGGCCGATATGAGGGCCGCCGAGGCGGTTTCAAGGACTTGTGTTCCAGTTTGTTGCAGAAATTGAAAGACAATCCCAGCCATGAATCCCCCCGATACAGTCCCCCTGCCAGCAGCAGCGCCGCCGCGGCTTCAGCTGACAGGCATCACCAAGCGCTATCCGGCGGTGGTGGCCAACAACGGCATCTCGCTGACCGTGGGCGCCGGCGAAGTGCATGCCATCCTGGGCGAGAACGGCGCCGGCAAGTCCACGCTGATGAAGATCATCTACGGCGCCGTCAAGCCCGACGAGGGCCGCATCGAGGTCGATGGCAAGCCGGTCCACATCCGCAACCCGCAGGAGGCGCGCCAGCTGGGCATCGCCATGGTGTTCCAGCATTTCAGCCTGTTCGACACGCTGTCCGTGGCCGAGAACGTCTGGCTGGGCCTGGACAAGAGCCTGCCGCTGGCCGAGGTGGTGCAGCGCATCGAGTCCACGGCGCATGACTACGGGCTGGAGGTCGATCCCCACCGCCCCGTGCACACGCTGAGCGTGGGCGAGATGCAGCGCGTGGAAATCATCCGCGCCCTGCTCACGCACCCGCGCGTGCTCATTCTTGACGAGCCCACCTCGGTGCTCACGCCGCAGGCGGTGGAAAAGCTCTTCGTGGTGCTGCGCCGCCTGGCGTCCGAGGGCTGCTCCATCCTCTACATCAGCCACAAGCTGCACGAGATCCGCTCGCTGTGCACGGCCTGTACCGTGCTGCGCGGCGGGCAGGTGACTGGCGTGTGCAATCCGGCCGTGGAGAGCAATGCCTCGCTGTCGCGGCTGATGATCGGCTCGGAGCCGCCCGAGCTCACGCACCGCGAATCCCAGGTCGGCGCCAGCGTGCTGCGCGTGCAGGGCCTGGCGCTGCCGCGCTCGGAGCCCTTCGGCGTGGACCTGCATGGCATACAGCTCGATGTGCGCGCGGGCGAAGTCGTGGGCATCGCCGGTGTCTCGGGCAATGGCCAGAAGGAATTGCTGTATGCGCTGTCCGGCGAGGACACGCGCGCGGCGCCCGAAATGGTGCAGATTGCCGGCCGGGAGGCGGGGCGCCTGGGCCCCGGCCGGCGCCGTGCGCTGGGCCTGCACTTCGTGCCGGAGGAGCGTCTTGGCCGCGGCGCCGTGCCCAGCATGGGCCTGGCGCACAACCTGCTGCTGACGCGCAAGACCGCGCTGGGCAAAGGCGGCTGGATCCGCATGGGCCAGCTGCAGGAGCAGGCGCGCGCCATCATTGCGCGCTTCAACGTCAAGGCCGGTGGCCCCAACGCGGCGGCGCAGTCGCTGTCGGGCGGCAACCTGCAGAAATTCATCGTGGGCCGCGAGATCGATGCCAGGCCCGCGCTGCTCATCATCTCCCAGCCCACCTGGGGGGTGGACGTGGGGGCGGCCGCGCAGATCCGCGGCGCCATCCTGCAATTGCGCGACGAGGGCTGCGCCGTGCTGGTGCTCAGCGAGGAGTTGGACGAATTGTTCGAGATATGTGACCGCCTGCATGTGGTGGCCAAGGGCCGGCTGTCGCCCTCCGTGGCGCGGGCCGATGCCACCGTGCAGCAGATCGGCGAGTGGATGAGCGGCCTGTGGGACGGTGCTGCCGCCCCGAACGCCGCCCCGAGTGCCACCAAGGGAGGCGCCCATGTTCAAGCTTGAGCAACGCCCCCAGGCCTCGAAGCTGTGGACCTACGGTTCGCCCGTGCTGGCGCTGGCCATCACCGTGCTGATCGGCGTGTGCCTGTTCGTGATGCTGGGCAAGGACCCGGTGCGCGGCCTGCAGGCCTTCTTCTGGGACCCCGTCAAGTCCACCTATGCGCTGGGCGAGCTGGCCGTCAAGGCCACGCCGCTGCTGCTGATCGCGCTGGGGCTGGCCGTGTGCTTTCGCTCCAATGTGTGGAACATCGGTGCCGAAGGCCAGTTCGTGATCGGCGCCGTGGCCGCAGGCGGCGTGGCGCTGCTGGCGGACAAGACCACGGGGCCCTGGATCGTGCCTGCCATCCTGGTGGCCGGCATGCTGGGCGGCATGGTCTGGGCAGGCATCGTGGCCCTGCTGCGCGACCGCTTCAATGCCAATGAAATCCTGGTCAGCCTGATGCTGGTCTACGTGGCCACCCTGGTGCTGGGCTTTCTGGTCTACGGGCCGTGGAAGGAC
Source organism: Delftia sp. ZNC0008 (assembly GCF_000799035.1). Classification (NCBI taxonomy): domain Bacteria; kingdom Pseudomonadati; phylum Pseudomonadota; class Betaproteobacteria; order Burkholderiales; family Comamonadaceae; genus Delftia; species Delftia sp. ZNC0008. The sequence continues at coordinate 7,197 of NZ_JTKZ01000396.1, read as the reverse complement.
CCCATGGGCTACAACTTCCCGCAGACCAAGACCTTCGAGCGCGTCACGCAGATCCCCAAGCTGATGCAGGGCATGCGCACCAATATCGGCCTGCTGCTGGCGCTGGCCGCGGCAGCCATGCTGTGGATCTTCCTGTTCCGCACCCGCGCCGGCTTTGCACTGCAGGTCGGTGGGCTGGCTCCGGCCGCCGCACGCTACGCGGGCTTTTCCTCGCGCCGCGCGCTGTGGACGGCGCTGCTGATCTCGGGCGCCGCCGCCGGCCTGGCCGGTGCGCTGGAAGTGGCCGGCCCGCTGGGCCAGCTCACGCCCTATGTCCCGGCCGGCTACGGCTTCGCCGCCATCATCGTGGCCTTCGTCGGTCGCCTGCATCCCGTGGGCATGATCTTTTCCGCGATTCTCATGAGCATGTTCTATATCGGGGGCGAACTCGCCCAGTCGCGCCTGGGCCTGCCCAAGGCGCTGACCGGCGTGTTCCAGGGCCTGCTGCTGTTCACGCTGCTGGCCTGCGACACGCTGGTGGCCTACCGCGTGCGCTGGGTGTCCCGCACGCCCGTGGTCCCGCCCGCAGCGGCGCCTGCCGTCAAGGAGGCCCGCTGATGGAATCCTATGCACTGCTGCTGGGCTCCACGCTCAGCGCCGGCACCGTGCTGGCGCTGGCCGCGCTGGGCCTGCTGATCAATGAAAAGGCCGGCATCGTCAACCTGGGTGCCGAGGGCATGATGCTGTGCGCCGCCATCGCGGGCTTTGCCGCCGTGGTCCACACGGGCAGCACCACCGTGGGCTTTCTGGCCGGCATGGGTGCGGGCGCGCTGCTGGCCGCCATCTTCGGCGTGCTGGTGATCTGGCTGAACACCAACCAGTACGCGACGGGGCTGGCCCTGTCGCTGTTCGGCACGGGCTTCTCGGCCTTCCTGGGCCTGGGCTATGTGCAGGCACGCCTGCCCGAGCTGCCCAAGTTCGCCGTGCCCTGGCTGTCCGACCTGCCCGTGGTGGGCACGGCGCTGTTTCGCCTGCATCCGCTGGTCTATGGCGCGGTGGCCATTGCGGCGGCCCTGGTCTGGTTCCTCTACCGCACCCGGGCCGGCCTGGTGCTGCGCGCCGTGGGCGAGTCGCCCCAGTCGGCCCACGCGCTGGGCTATCCGGTGCGCCGCATCCGCCTGGCGGCCGTGGTCTTCGGCGGCGCCATGTGCGGGCTGGCCGGCGCCTACATCTCCACCGTCTACACGCCGCTGTGGGTGGAAGGCATGGTGTCGGGCCGGGGCTGGATCGCGCTGGCGCTGACCACCTTCGCCACCTGGCGCCCTGCGCGCGTGCTGCTGGGCGCCTACCTGTTCGGCGGCGTGACCATGCTGCAGTTCCACCTGCAGGCCACGGGCGTGCAGGTGGCCAGCCAACTGCTGTCCATGCTGCCGTACCTGGCGACCATCGTCGTGCTGGTGCTGATCTCGCGCAATCCGACCTGGATCCGCGCCAACATGCCGGCCTCGCTGGGCAAGCCCTTCTACCCGGGCTCCTGACGCTTTCATTTTTCTCTCTCCCTCCAGAACCACAAAAGGACAAACGCATGCCCGCTTTGCGCGAACGCACCCTGAAACCTGGCCTCAAAAGCACGCTTGTGAAGATGATCGGCCTGTCGGCCATCTCGGTGGCGGCCCTGACCGCCTGCGGCAAGAAGGAAGAGGCCGCAGCGCCTGCTCCCGCTGCCGCGCCTGCCGCCCAGGCGCCGGCCGAGAAGCTCAAGATCGGCTTCATGTACGTCAGCCCCATCGGCGACGGCGGCTGGACCTTCCAGCACGAGCTGGGCCGCAAGGCCATCCAGGAGAAGTTCGGCGACAAGGTGGAAACCTCCTTTGTCGAAAGCGTGCCCGAGAGCGCCGATGCCGAGCGCGTGATGCGCGACATGGCCGGCCAGGGCAACAAGCTGATCTTCGCGACCAGCTTCGGCTACCAGGAGTTCGTGCAGAAGGTGGCGGCCGACCTCAAGGACGTGAAGTTCGAGCACGCCACCGGCTACAAGAATGCCGACAACGTGGCCACCTACGACACCAAGACCTTCGAGGGCGCCTACCTGGCCGGCATCGTGGCCGGCGGCATGACCAAGACCAAGACCATCGGCGTCGTGGCCTCGGTGCCTATCCCTGAAGTGGTGCGCAACATCAACAGCTTCGTGCTGGGTGCGCAAAGCGTCGATCCCTCGATCAAGGCCAAGGTGGTCTGGGTGAACGAATGGTTCGCCCCGCCCAAGGAGTCCGAGGCCGCCACCTCGCTGATCAACGGCGGCGTGGACGTGCTCTACCAGAACACCAACTCCCCGGCCGTGCTCAAGACGGCCGAGGAACGCGGTGCGCGCGCCTTCGGCAAGGACGGCGACATGAGCGCCTTCGCGCCCAAGGCCCACCTGGGCTCGGCCGTGATCGACTGGACGCCTTACTACAGCAAGGTCACCCAGGACACGCTGGACGGCAAGTGGCAGGGCGGCTCGTTCTGGTGGGGCGTGAAGGAAGGCGCCATCGACCTCGTGAAGATCGCCGACGACGTGCCCCAGGACATCAAGGACAAGGTCGCCAAGGCACGCGACGGCTTGAAGGACGGCAGCTTCGCCGTCTGGACCGGCCCCATCAAGGACAACGCGGGCAAGGAAGTGCTGACGGCAGGCCAGGTCGGCGACCTGGGCTTCATGACCAGCATCAACTTCTTCGTCAACGGCGTCGAAGGCAAGGTGCCGGGCGCCAAGTGATCCGGCGGCAGTCCATGCAACAAGGGCCCTTCGGGGCCCTTTTTTCTGCCGCGATCCGCCAGACGGGTCCGCCCTATGCACCACGATTGTGCAAAGCCCCCAAAATGTGGTTTTCCCGCATGCCTGGTGGCTCTGGCGCAGCCGGCTGGCGCCATTCTTGCTTTATTCTCGGGACCCATCGCGGCGGGTCTGCGCCCCTGCGGACACCGCCTTCTTCCTGCCTGCCGCAGGACCACTTGAGGAAACTTCGATGACTGATCTTCACAAACGCTCCCTGATCAAGGTGGCAGCGCTGTCGGCCGTGGCCGCCGCCGCGCTGGCCGGCTGTGGCAAGAAGGAGGAGGCCGCGCCTGCGCCCGCTCCCGTTGCCGAGGCCCCTGCTGCCGCTGCAACCGAGCCTTTGAAGATCGCCTTCGCCTACGTGGGCCCCGTCGGTGACGGCGGCTACACCTTTGCCCACGACCAGGGCCGCCTGGCGCTGGAGAAGGAATTCGGCGACAAGATCAAGACCTCCTACGTCGAGAGCGTGCCCGAGGGCGCCGACGCCGAGCGCGTGCTGCGCGACATGGCCGCCAACGGCAACAAGCTGGTCTTCGGCACCACCTTCGGCTACATGGAGCCCATCCAGAAGATCGCTCCCGACTTCCCCGATGTGAAGTTCGAGCACGCCACCGGCTACAAGACCGCCGCCAACGTCAGCACCTACGACAGCCGCACCTACGAAGGCGCTTATCTGGCCGGCATCATCGCGGGCTCCATGACCAAGTCCAACGTGCTGGGCGTGGTCGGCTCCGTGCCGATTCCCGAAGTGCTGCGCAACATCAACAGCTTCACGCTGGGCGCGCAGTCCATGAACCCCAAGATCAAGACCAAGGTGGTCTGGGTCAACGAGTGGTTCGCCCCCCCGAAGGAAACCGAGGCTGCGACTTCGCTGATCAACGGCGGCGCCGACATCCTGTTCCAGAACACCGACTCCGCCGCCGTGCTCAAGACGGCCGAGGAAAAGGGCAAGCGCGCCTTCGGCTGGGACTCCGACATGACGGCCTACGGCCCCAAGGCCCACCTGGGCTCGGCCATCATCAACTGGACTCCCTACTACACCAAGACCGTGCGCGAGATGCTGGACGGCAAGTGGAGCAGCCAGCAGACCTGGTGGGGCGTGAAGGAAGGCGCGATCGACATCGTCTCGCTGGCCGATGACGTGCCCGCCGAGGCCAAGGCCCGGATCGAAGAGGTCAAGAAGGGTCTGAAGGACGGCACCTTCCACATCTGGAAGGGCCCGATCACAGGCCAGGACGGCAAGGAACTGCTGGCCGCCGACGCCGTGGCCGAAGACAAGTTCCTCACGGGCATCAACTTCTACGTCAAGGGCGTGGAAGGCAAGGTGCCGGGCCAGGACAGCAAGTAAGACAGACGCCATGCCACCCGGCGCAGGCCGGGTTGCCTGTTGCCGCCAGGGCCGCCTTCGGGCGGCCTTGGCGTTCATGCGCAGCACAGGTGTACCTGTACCGTACCTGTGCTGCGCATCGAGCGGGTTTATGCTCGCTCCCAGCCGCGGCCTGCCCGCCGCCGCGGCACAGACAGACAGCAAGAGATTCCCCCATGATCGAAAACTCCCTCTGGCATCCCGTGGCCCAGGCCCACGAAGTTGTCGATGCGCCGCTGGGCGTGCAACTGCTGGACCAGCCCCTGGTGCTGTGGCGCGATCCGCAAGGCCAGGTCCGCGTCTTCGTGGACCGCTGCCCGCACCGTGGCGCACGCCTGTCCATGGGCCGTGTCGAGAACGGCCACCTTGAATGCCCCTACCACGGCTGGCAGTTCGCCGACAGCGGCCAGTGCGTCAAGGTGCCGGCCCTGCCCAGCTTCACGCCCCCGCCCTCGCAGTGCGTGAAGGCCTTCGAGGCACAGGAAGCCTACGGCCTGGTCTGGGTGCGGCTGGCCACGGGCGAGGAGCTCTCGGCTGTTCCGGCCCTGGCGGCCCTGGCGGCACTGCCAGCCTTTGAAGCCGAGGCGGACGCGCACCTGCGCAAGCTCAACTGCGGCCCCTACGATGTGGCCGCCAGCGCGCCGCGCATCATCGAGAACTTCCTGGACATGTCGCACTTCGGCTTTGTCCACGAAGGCTGGCTGGGCAGCCGCGACGCCACGGCCATCGAAGCCTATGCCGTGGAGACCACGGCCACGGGCGTGCTGGCCACGGGCTGCAAGGCCGTGCAGCCGCAGTCCAACCTGCACTCCACCAGCGCGGCCGAGGTCGAGTACACCTACGAAGTCACGGCGCCCTATGCCGCCGTGCTGACCAAGCTGCCCGAATCCGGCACCACCCGGGCCGGATGGCGCGAGTCCATCGCCCTGTTCATCTGCCCCGTCACGCCCGAGACCAGCCGCGTCTGGTTCCGGCTGGCCGTGGCAGACTTCGATTCGCCCGATGCCCAGCTGCAGGAATTCCAGCACACCATCTTCTGCCAGGACCAGCCCGTGCTGGAGTCGCAGCAGCCCAAGTGCCTGCCGCTGGACCCGCGCGCCGAAATGCACTCTGCGGCCGACCGCATGTCGTCCGCCTACCGCCGCTACCTCCGGGCCAGCGGCATCACCTTCGGAGTCTGCTGATGCACACCGTACCCGCCGTGGATGCCGCGCATCTGCCCCAATTGCTCCAGGCCATGCCCAAGGCCGAGCTGCACATGCACATCGAAGGCTCGCTGGAGCCCGAACTGATCTTCGCGCTGGCCCAGCGCAACGGCGTGAAGCTGCCCTATGCCAGCGTGGAAGACCTGCGCCGCGCCTATGCCTTCACCGACCTGCAAAGCTTTCTGGACATCTACTACGCCGGCGCCAGCGTGCTGCTGTACGAGCAGGATTTCTACGACATGGGCCGCGCCTACCTGGCGCGTGCCGCGCAGGACAACGTGGTCCATGCCGAGATCTTCTTCGACCCCCAGACCCACACCCAGCGCGGCGTGGGCATGGAGACCGTGATCAACGGCCTGTACCGCGCCTGCCGCGATGCGGAGATAGAGCAGGGCATCTCGTCGGCGCTGATCCTGAGCTTTCTGCGCCACCTCAGCGAGGAGGACGCCTTCGCCACGCTGGAGGCTGCGCTGCCGCTGCGCGACCGCTTCATCGGCGTGGGCCTGGACAGCAGCGAGGTCGGCAACCCGCCCGAGAAGTTCGCCCGCGTGTTCGCGCGCTGCCGCGAGCTGGGCCTGCACCTGGTCGCGCATGCGGGCGAGGAGGGACCTCCCGCCTATATCTGGGGCGCGCTGGACGTGCTGCATTCCGAGCGCATAGACCACGGCGTGCAGGCCGCGCGCGACGAGGCCCTGATGCAGCGCCTTGTGCGCGACGGCGTGCCGCTGACCGTGTGCCCGCTGTCCAACCTCAAGCTGTGCGTGGTGCCCGACCTGGCGCAGCACAACCTGCCGCAGCTGCTTGAGGCGGGTCTCAAGGTCACGGTCAATTCCGATGATCCGGCCTACTTCGGCGGCTACGTGAACGAGAACTACCTGCAGCTGTTCGCCGCCACGGGCATGAACTCGCAGCAGGCCTGGCAGCTGGCGGTCAACAGCTTTGACGCCAGCTTCGTCACGCCCCAGCAGCGCGCCCACTGGATGCGCCAGCTGGAGGCCGTGTTCGCCAAGTACGCAGCCCTGGCCTGAGTCCGCTCAGGCCAGCGCCTTCCTGAGGCGCTCGGCATGGTCCTGCAGCGCCTGCATGCCGGGCTCCTTGCGCGGCCAGCCCAGGCCCACGCCGTCGCCCTCGTGGCGCGGCAGCACATGCAGGTGGAAGTGGAAGACGGTCTGCCCGCCCGCTGCGCCGTTGGCCTGGAACAGGCTGATGCCATCGGGGTCGAACGCTGACTGCACGGCCCGCGCCACGCGCTGGGCCGTGCGCATCACGGCGCCGGCCTCGTCGGGCGTGAGGTCCAGCAGGGTCACGGCATGGCGCTTGCTGGCCACCAGCACATGGCCGGGATTGACCTGGCCGATGTCCATGAAGGCGATGGTCTGCTCGTCCTCGAACACCTTGGCGGACGGGATCTCGCCCGCCACGAGGCGGCAGAAGATGCACTGGCCCGGGGGCGAGGTATCGACGAACATCGGCATGGTCTTGTACTCCTTGGTGGTTGCTTGGGGGTGGAATTTGCCGACGATCTTAGAGCGTGTTAAGCACTTTTAAGTACCCGCGCGGGTTCTGCGCGCTAGTGGACGGTATCTGCCGCCCCTTATGGAGGCCATAAGCGCAGGCCCAGGCAGCCCCCGGGGCCGCTGCCTATAATCGCGCCCCGCACCGGCCGCTGCCCACGGCAGGTGCGTTTTCATTTCCGGGCCATGTAGAGGAACACCATGTACAAAAACCTCGCAGCCGCAGTCGCGGCCGCAAGTCTTGTATCCACGGCCTTGTCCCAAGGCCATCCCGCCCCTTCATCCCCCGCAGGTTCCACGCCCCTCAAGACGCGG
>NZ_JTKZ01000511.1:0-60036 GCF_000799035.1 Delftia sp. ZNC0008 | reverse complement strand
GATTCCAGGATGGGATAGGCCACAGAGCACAGCAGCGAGTTGATGCGCTTGAGGTCGCTGATGAGGTCGATGTGCAGCGAGCTGGTCTCTATGCTGGAGACGGTGTTGTCGGACAGGCGGGCCAGGTGGGTGGCCGAGTAGGCCAGTTCCAGATCGCGAAAGCGCGCCTTTTCCTCCAGCAGCTTCTGGGCCTCGCGCACATTGCCATTGAGAAAGACGCTCATGGCCAGGCGCAGGTTGTCCAGCAGGTGGTGCAGCAGCTCGCGGATCTCCTGCGTGCCGGCCTCGGAAAACTGGCGGCCCTTCTTGATCTTCTTGTCCTCGATGTCCAGCAGCACGCGCTCGATGATGTCCCCGATCTGCTCCATGTTGATGGTGAAGCTGATGATTTCGGTCCAGCGCTGGCCCTCGCGTTCGTCGAGTTCGGCGCGCGAGATCTTGGTCATGTAGTACTTGATGGCCGAGTACAGGTCGTCCACCGTGCCTTCGAGTTCGCGCAGCTCCTGGGACAGCTTGAGGTCGTCGGTCTCCAGCACGCGCTGCATGCCGATCAGCATGGACTCGACCATGTCGGCCTGGTGCAGGGCCTCGCGCGCGGCGCAGGAAATGGCCAGCGACGGCGTGCTCAGCGCCGAGGGGTCCAGGTGGCGGGGCCGCAGCAGGCTGGTGGAACTGGCCTCGGGCTTGGGCAGCAGGGCCGTCACCCAGCGCGCCACGGTCTGCGTCAGGCCGATGAAGCACAGGCTGTTGAAGATGTTGAAGGCCAGGTGGAACAGCACGATGTTCTGGCCCTTGCCGTCGATCAGCGGCATCACATAGGTGGCCCACAGCCCCAGGAAGGGCGCCACGATGGCCACGCCCATGATCTTGAACAGCATGTTGCCGATGGTGACCTGGCGCACTTCCACGCTGGACTTGGCCGTGGTCAGCACGGCCACCAGGCCGCTGCCGATGTTGGCGCCCAGCGTCAGGCCCAGCGCCACTTCCATGGGAATCGCGCCCGAGCTGGCCATGGCCGCGATCAGCAGCACGATGGCCAGGCTGGAATAGGCCATCACGGCCAGCAGCGCACCCAGCAGCAGCTCCATGAAGATGTCGCTGGTGACAGAGGCCAGCAGGGTGCGCACGGCGGGGGCTTCCAGCAGCGGCTCGGTGGCATCGACCACCAGGCGCAGGGCCAGCAGCATCACGCCCAGGCCGATGAGCACGCGGCCTATGCGCCCGGCCGTGGTGTCCTGGCGCGTGATGAACAGCACCACGCCGACAAAGATGAACAGCGGCGACAGCCAGGACAGGTCGGTGGAGAACAGCACGGCCATCAGCGCCGTGCCCACGTCGGCGCCGCGCATCACGGCCAGCGCGGCCGGCAGCGAGATCAGGCCCTGGCCCACGAAGGCCGAGGTCATCAGCGAGGTCGCCGTGCTCGACTGCACCAGCGCAGTCACGCCCAGGCCGGACAGCGCGGCCGAGAAGCGGTTGCTCATGCTGTGGGCGAGCAGGTTGCGCAGGTTGGCGCCGAACACCCGCAGCACGCCGGTGCGGACCATGTGCGTGCCCCAGACCAGCAGGGCGATGGCGGCCAGTAGATTGAGTAAGTGCTTCATGTGCTGTGAGCGGAGAAGCGGACCAATATAACCCCGGTCCCGGCTTGCGCGCAGGAGAGTCGGCCGCATGAGCGCACAGTTTGGTGCGAAATAAGGAAAATTGTAGAAATAAAACGAATCGAAAAGAATTTCGGTTGACCCAAAACGCACTCAGGAAAACCCGAGGAAAACCCGCCGGCATGCAGCCGGTGGCCCCCTCAATGAAAAAGCCCCTCGCAAGAGGGGCTGGCGGCGGCGGCTCCGGTTGCGGCAGGGATCAGGCGCCCTTGGCCCGCCGTGCGCGCAGCACCTCGTCCAGGATCAGCAGGGCCGCGCCCACGCTGATGGCGATGTCGGCCGCATTGAAGGCCGGAAAGTGCGAACGGCCCCAGTAGAAGTCCAGGAAGTCCACCACGTAGCCGTGCTGCAGGCGGTCCACCACGTTGCCGATGGCACCGCCCAGGATGCTGGCCAGCGAGAAGCAAAACAGCTTCTGCCCCGGATGCTTGCGCAACTGCCAGACGATGAGCAGCGTGGCCGCCGCGCCGATGCCCACGAACAGCCAGCGCTGCCAGCCACCGGCTCCAGCCAGGAACGAGAAGGCCGCCCCCGTGTTGTGGGCCCGCACGATGTTGAAAAAGCCCGTGATCGGCGTCCAGTCGCCCAGCTGGTAGGCATCAAGGATCCACTGCTTGGTGAGCTGGTCGATGGCGATGATCGCCAGCGACCAGGCCAGCCAGGGCCAGATGCGGCGGCTGCGGGATTCGGGGACTGCGGCAAAGCTAGGGGTCATGGCAGCGCCTCGGTGGGATTACGCCTTGCGGCGCTCTTCGCCGGCACCGTGCAGGTTGCTGTCGCAACGGCCGCACAGGCTGGGGTGCTCGGGATTGATGCCCACGTCGGCACGGTAGTGCCAGCAGCGGTCGCACTTGGCATGGCTGCTGGGTGTGACGGCGGCCTGCAGCGTCTCGCCCGCCAGGGCCTCGGCGGCCGAGGTGATGAAGACGAACTTCAGGTCGTCGCCAAGGCTTTGCAGCAGGGCCAGGTCTTCGGGCTGCGCCGAGACACGGACTTCGGCCTGCAGCGAGGAGCCGACCCGGCCTTCGGTGCGCACGGCCTCGATGTCCTTGTTCACCACGTCGCGGATCTCGCGCAGGCGGGCCCACTTGGCCAGCAGGGCCTCGTCGCCGGCCGGCAGGTCGGTGTAGGTCTCCAGGAAGATGGACTCGCTGTCGCCGAAGACCTTCCAGGCCTCTTCGGCCGTGAAGGACAGGAAGGGCGCCATCCAGCGCAGCATGGCGTGCGTGATCTGGTGCAGCGCGGTCTGGGCGCTGCGGCGGGCCAGGCTCTTGGGCGCGCTGGTGTACAGGCGGTCCTTGAGCACGTCCAGGTAGAAGCCGCCCAGGTCTTCCGAGCAGAACAGCTGCAGCTTGGCCACCACGGGGTGGAATTCGTAGACCTTGTAGTGGGCCAGCAGCTCGGCCTGGAACTGGGCCGCGCGGGCCAGGGCCCAGCGGTCGATTTCCAGCAGATCTTCGGTGGCAACCGAGTCTTTCGCCGCGTCGAAGTCGCTGACGTTGGCCAGCAGGAAGCGCAGCGTGTTGCGGATGCGGCGGTAGGCGTCCACCACGCGGGCCAGGATCTTGTCGTCGATGCCCAGGTCGCCCGAGTAGTCGGTCGAGGCCACCCACAGGCGGATGATCTCGGCGCCCATCTTGTTGCTCACGTCCTGCGGGGCGACGGTGTTGCCCAGCGACTTGGACATCTTCTTGCCCTGGCCGTCCACGGTGAAGCCGTGGGTCAGCAGGCCGCGGTAGGGCGCGCGCCCGAAGATGGCCGAGGCCAGCAGCAGCGAAGAATGGAACCAGCCGCGGTGCTGGTCATGGCCTTCCAGGTAAAGGTCGGCCTCGGGGCCCTGGTCGTGGTGCATGTCGGCGTGCGTGCCGCGCATCACATGCCAGAAGGTGGAGCCGGAGTCGAACCAGACTTCGAGGATGTCGGTGCTCTTGGTGTAGTGCACGGCTTCCTCTGCGCCCAGGATGTCCTCGGCCGTCACGCGGCTCCAGGCCTCGATGCCGCCTTGCTCGACCATGGCGGCGGCCTGGTCGATGATCTCCATGGTGCGCGGATGCAGTTCGCCGCTGTCCTTGTGCAGGAAGAAGGGCAGGGGCACGCCCCAGCTGCGCTGGCGCGAGATGCACCAGTCGGGCCGGCCGGCGATCATGTCGCGCAGGCGGGTCTTGCCGTTCTCCGGGTAGAACTGGGTGTGCTCGATGGCTTCCAGCGCGATCTGGCGCAGCGTCTGCGCGGGCTTGTCACCGGGCTTGGTGAACACGCCCTCGCCCTCATCCATGCGGATGAACCACTGGGCGGCGGCGCGGTAGATCACCGGTGTCTTGTGGCGCCAGCAGTGCGGGTAGCTGTGGGTGATGGTCGTGGTATCCAGCAGGCGGTCGCCCAGCTTGAGCGCGTCGATGATGACGGGGACGGCCTTCCAGATGTGCTGGCCGCCGAACAGCGGCAGCTCGGGTGCGTAGACGCCGTTGCCCTGCACGGGGCTCAGGATGTCATCGCGCGTCATGCCGTTGTTCATGCAGCTGTTGAAGTCGTCCACGCCGTAGGCGGGGGCCGAGTGCACGATGCCGGTGCCGTCATCGGCCGTGGCGTAGTCGGCCAGGAACACGGGCGAGACGCGGTCAAAGCCCTTGTCCACGTGGGCCAGCGGGTGCTTGAACTGCAGGTGGTCCAGCTTCCTTCCCACGGCGGTGGCAAGGACCTGGCCTTCGAGCTTCCAGCGTGCCAGGCATTTGTCGACCAGGGCGGAGGCCACGATCAGCAGGCCGCGCTCGGTATCCACCAGGCTGTATTCCAGCTCGGGGTTGACGTTGAGCGCCTGGTTGGCAGGGATGGTCCAGGCCGTCGTCGTCCAGATGACGATGAAGGCGGGCTTGGCCAGCGAGGTCAGCCCGAAGGCGGCCGCCAGCCTGTCGGGCTCGGCCGTGGGGAACATCACGTCCAGCGTCTGGCTTTGCTTGTCGGCGTACTCGATCTCGAACTCGGCCAGCGAGGAGCCGCAGTCAAAGCACCAGTACACCGGCTTGAGGCCGCGGTAGACGAAGCCGCGCTCCATGACGCGCTTCAAGGCGCGCAGCTCGGCGGCCTCGTTGGCGTAGTTCATGGTCTTGTAGGGATGGTCCCAGTCGCCGAGCACGCCCAGGCGCTTGAAGTCCACCATCTGCTGGGCGATCTGCTCGGTGGCGAATGCACGGCTCTTGGCCTGCATCTCGTCGCGCGGCAGATTGCGGCCATGCAGCTTTTCGATGGCGTTCTCGATGGGCAGGCCGTGGCAGTCCCAGCCCGGCACGTACATGGCGTCGAAGCCCTCGAGCTGGCGGCTCTTGACGATCATGTCCTTGAGCGCCTTGTTCACCGCATGGCCGATGTGGATCTTGCCGTTGGCGTAGGGCGGGCCGTCGTGCAGGATGAACTTGGACGCACCGTGGCGCGCATCGCGCAGCTTCTTGTAGATGCCCTTGTCCTCCCATTCCTGGACCCAGCCCGGCTCGCGCTTGGGCAGATCGCCGCGCATGGGGAAGGGCGTGTCGGGCATGTTCAGCGTGGCGCGATAGCCCGCATTGGCGTTGGGAGAGACTTTCGAATCAGACATGGAGAACCTTGAAAGCAGGCCAGAGCCCGGACCGTCTGGTCCAGGCACGGGAAAAAGGGGAGGAAGCCTGGTGCGCACCCGCGCCCGGGCAGGTGACGGAGATCGTCAAATTCGGTCGCGCGTGGTCTGGCGACGGGTCTCGGTGTAGATGGGTGTGTGGATGGTGGCGAAGAACGCGCGCGCGTCATCGCAGTCCTTGGCGATGCCGGCGGTGAGGGCGTCGAGACTGTCGTACTTCAGCTCGTCGTGCAGTTTGTGCAGAAGTTCCACACGGATGATTTTACCGTAGGCCTCTTCGCCACCCGGCGCGCCGGGCCAATCGAGGCAGTGGGTTTCCAGCAGGACGCGCCCGCCGTTGACATCCGTCGGGTCCAGGGAAGGGCGCACACCGAGGTTGGCCACGCCGCGCAGAGGACGCTCATGCAGTCCGTGGACCAGTACCGCGAAGATGCCGCTGGCCGCGGGCTTCCAATGGTTGAAGCGCAGGTTCAGCGTTCGAAAGCCGTCGCCCGCGCCCTGGCGGCTTTCGGCCAGGCTGCGGCCCAGCTTGCGCCCGTGGACCACATGGCCGGAGATGGTGTAGGGATGACCCAGCAGCCGCGCCGCATCCTGCATGCGCCCCTCGGCCAGGGCGCAGCGCACATGGGTGCTGGACACGCGCAGGCCATGCACTTCGTAGCTGTTCATGCGGGCCACGTCAAAGCCCTGGCGCTGGCCTGCCGCGTCCAGCATGGCGTAGTCGCCCGCGCGCTGGGCGCCGAAGCGGAAATCGTCGCCGACCAGCACGTATTTCGCGCCCAGGCCGGCCACCAGCACCTCATCGATGAAGGCCTGGGGCGCCTGGCTGGCCAGCGCCCGGTTGAAGGGCAGCACCACGGTCTGGTCCACGCCGCAGCGCTGCAGCTCCGACAGCTTGTCGCGCAGCGTGCCTATGCGCGCCGGCGCGATCTCGGGCCGGCCCAGGGCCTGGGCGAAGTAGTCGCGCGGATGGGGCTCGAAGGTCAGCACGCAGGTGGGCACGCCACGCTGGGCAGCTTCAGCCGACAGCAGGGCCAGCATGGCCTGGTGACCCCGGTGAACACCATCGAAATTGCCGATGGTGACGGCGCAGGCCGGTTCTCGCCCTGGATGGTTGAAGCCTCGAAAAATCTTCATGGGACGCTTTGTTTTCAATAGCGGCTGGCACGCGCGCAGCCAGCGCAGGCTGTCAATCCGACACGGAAACAGAGTATATTGCCTCGATAAGGCCTGCCTTGCAGGCCCTGTGCACTGGCTGCATTCCCGTTCACCTTGGTGTCAGAGGAGGCGTGTCGTGAAGGTCTTGAAGCTGTCGGCCCAAGGGCTGCCCCAATCCTGGATTACGCTGGAGCAGGCGGCGCTGCATTACGCGGCGGACGATGTGCGCTGGGAGTCCGGCGGGGAAGTCGCCTGTTTCCGCGGTGGCCACAATGCCGTCACGGGCTGCCAGTCGGTCATCCACATCAACAGCATCATCGGCACGCGCGGTGCGCCCTCCATCAATCCGCACAGCCTGCAGCCGGGCCTGACCAACGGCAAGCTGTTCGCACGCGACCGCTGCATCTGTGCCTACTGCGGCCGGGTCTTCCACGAAAACGACCTCACGCGCGAACACATCGTGCCCATCTCCGCAGGTGGCGGCCATCACTGGATGAATCTGGTGACTGCCTGCCGTTCCTGCAACCACCGCAAGGGCGCCCGCACGCCTGAACAGGCGCGCATGCCCCTGCTCTACACGCCCTATGTACCCAGCCTTTGGGAAGACTTCATCCTGCGCAACCGGCGGATTCTGGCGGACCAGATGGAGTTTCTGCTGCTGCACGTGCCCAGAAGCTCGCGCTGGGCGCGCGATAGCCTTGTCGGGGACGGTGGTGCGCCCACGCACGAGGTGGCGTGGGCTTGATGAGAACTGTCAGGCAGCGGTCTTGGTTGCGGTCACGACGAAGCCCTGAACCGGTTGCCCGCCTTCCTGCCGCAGCACCAGTTCCTCGGTCGATACGCTGAAGCCCGCTTGCTTGCACAGTGCTTCGATATGGCTGCGCTTGTGGGCGTAGCGTTGGCTGTTTTGCAGCACCAGGTCGGGGCCGTCTTCTGGCGCAGTTTCGCAGGAGAAGATGAATTCGCCACCCGTCTTCAGAATGCGCGCCGCATTGGGGATGACCGTAGCTGCATCGCCAACGTAGATCAGTACATCGAGGCAGGTGATCACGTCATACTCGCTGTCCGGAGTGTCGCGCAGGGCATCCAGCAGGCTCACGTTGTGGAAACGGTCATAGATGCCATGCCGTGCCGCCTGTTCGATCATTTTCACGGAACTGTCCACGCCGATCAGGAAGCCCTGCATGGAGCCCAGACAGACACCCAGCAGGCCTGTGCCACAGCCCAGGTCCAGCAGGTTAAAGTCCTTTTCTGGATTGCGCGCGACCAACTGTTCTGCGACGCGTTTGGGCAGCTGGTAGCCGAGGCCACGCACCATGTGCATATCGTATTGCTCGGCCATTCCGTCGAACAAGGGCCTGTGCATCTCAACAGGCTGGTGGGCCGGGGTGTCGCCCCGGGCCAGGGCTGCGTAGTAGATCAGCGTGGCATCCTCGGGGGATCGTTCCTGCAGCATGCGGATGTCAGGCAGTGCCGCAGCAGGCTCGCCGCGTGCGATGCAGGCCTTGATTCGGCCAATGCGCAGTGACGGCTGCTCGGGCTGCTCCTGTACCAGGGCGTCCCAGATCTGCCCTGCCTCGGCGTGTTGCTGCAGGCTGCTCAGATCGTTGGCCAGATACTGGCGCAGCATGGTGTCGCCGGGAAATAGCTCCAAGCCTCTGCGCAGGTGCTCCACGGCCATTGCGGTATGACCGGCGCGGTGGGCGATGTCCACCACGCCTGCCAGTACCTGCGGATTTCCAGGCTCGATGCGCGCCACTTTCTCAGCCAGTTCCAGAGCAGAATCGAATTGGCTGCGACGAGCCCGATAGAGAGCGGTTTCCAGCAGGCCTGGTCCCCACATGGGCGCCAGTTCGAGGCAGCGTTCGAATGTCTCTTCGGCTTTGGCGTGATTGCCGGCTTTCTCCGCCATCAGCGCCGCCAACATGAAGACGCGTGCGTCGTTCGGCATCTGGCGCTGGGCCTTGTTCAGGGTCTGTGCGGCTTTCTTCAGATTGCCTTGCTCAATCTGTTGGCGGGCCGCTTCCAGATGCTTGCGATTGATGTCGACGGGGGTAGAGATAACGCTCATGGACAGAAAAATAGGTGTGCGCGGGCGCATGGGCCGGAGGTGGCTTGGAGCACGCGTTCCAAACAGGGATTGCGCCAGTGGCTAACTTTTCATTATCGTGGATTCTCCAGGGCGCCTTGTTTCAAGCTGCTGTCTGCAAGGTTTTGAACTGCGCAGCGGCAGCGGGATGCGGCGGCAGCGTGAGCGTGAAGCTCGTGCCGCCCTCCGGTGAAGGTGCCGCCTGTATGTCGCCGCCATGCAGTCGCGCAATGCGCCGGGCGACCCACAGGCCCAGGCCGAAGCCGCGGGCCTGGTCGGAGCGGTGGCCGCGCTCGAAGCGCTCGAATATGCGCAGCGCCAGCTCGGGCGCCAGGCCTGGGCCCTGATCGCTGACGGTGAGTTCCAGCTGACCACGGTCGTCGGTGCGCGCACGCACGGTGATTTCTCCGGCCTTGGCGTACTTCACGGCGTTGTCCACGAGGTTGGACAGTGCGATGCGGATGAGCGTGGAGTCGCACTCCCAGATGGCGGGCGCCTGCGCGCTGTCCAGGCGCAGACGGTGGCGGCGAGACCAGTGCACGAGCTGCGCGGCATCATCGACCAGCTCCATGACGGGAGCGCGGTGCAACTGCAGCCTGAAGGCGGGAGCGTCCAGGCGGTCGCTGATCAGGCAGTTGTCCACCAGGGCCGTGAGGCGTCTGCAGGCGCGCCGGATCTGGGCGGCGCGTTCGAGCTGGGAGTCGATGTCGGGGGAGGGAAAGGAAAGTTGCTCGGTGGCGGCACTGTCCACCACGGCCAGCGGCGTGCGGAACTCATGGTTGACCATGTTGAAGAACTGCCGCTGCTCCAGTCGCAGCGTGCGTTCGCTGTGCAGCGCCGCTTGCAGCGCGTTCTGCGCCCGCAGCAGCTCGGCCGTGCGCAGCCGCACGCGCTCTTCCAGCGCATGCTCGGATTTGGCCAGGGATTCGAGCAGTTGTGCCTGGCGTGCCATGGAGTCCCGGAATTTCTGGATCAGGCTGGCGCCGACGGCCACGGTGATCACGATGTTGACCAGCAAGGTGTTGAGCTGCCAGAAAACGCTGGTCTCTATGGTGGGCAGGCTGGCAAGGCCCACATAGGCTGCCGTCACATACAGTCCCATGAGCCCGTACATGGTGCTGGGAACGACCATCAGCACATGGACCAGGCTGGCACGATCGCGCAGCAGATTGCTCCATGCGACCACCGCAAACAGCGCGCTGATGGCCCAGGGCGCGCCGACCCCTATCCAGGCCCAGTCCTGGTAGCGGCCGAGCGGGATGCTTGGCAGGCACAGCAACGGGATGATTCCCAGGGCGACCAGGGCCCGGTCCATGCGCCGCCAGCGTGTGTCGCGGGTCAGCAGCTCGCGCATCTGCCAGGCCAGGGCGGCGGGAAGCATCAGGGTGCCAAGGCTGACGCACAGATGGCCCCAGTGCGCCAGATGGTCGGGCAGCCAGATCTGCAGGTAGCCCCGGTCGCTGGCGCCGTGTATCAGTACGGCGATGGCTGCCACGGCCATGGCGGCAAGTTTGCGCAACCGCAAGGCCAGGGCTGCCCCGATGATCAGCAGGGCCAGCATGAGGTTGATGCCCTGGTGGATGCCCGATGCCCATTCCACGGCCGAGAACTGCGTCATCAGACCGCTGCTGCGCCAGATCGTGGCGTCCAGCTGCATGGGGCTTGAGGTCTGCACGCGCAGGATGAAGGGCTGGTCCGTGTGCAGCGGAAACACGAGCTGGCGCACATGGACCCGTGGTTCGCCGGTTGCCGTATCGCCGCTGCTGCGCATGCGCCAGGCGCCGTCCATGTACTGGTACAGCGCGACCTGGTCCAGGTAGCTGGGCAGGATCTCCAGCCACAGAGGGTCATGCTCGGGGTCGATCTTCCCGGCCGCGATATAGGGAGCCTGCACCTTGAGCCAATACACATCGCGCGTGTAGCCCTTGTTCAGCGGTGTGTCGAGCGCGGTGAAGTCCGTATCGGGCAGGGCTGCCACCTGGTCGATGGTGAGGCTGCCCTGCGCATCGACAAGCGCCAGCATGGGCAGGTCCGTGCCCAGCTGCAGGCGCTTGGCTGGAAGGGACTGCCAGGCCGGACTGAGGATGAAGCAGACCACCAGCACCAGCGAAAATACCAGCCAGCCCGGCAGCGCCAGACGGTTCATGACACGCAGCAGGCTCAGGATACGCATGGCGAGGCGGGCTGTGTTGCAGCTGTGGCAAGGCCGCTGTCTTCGGGAATGCTGCAGGGCAGCGTCAGCATGAAGCAGGTGCCTCCGCCCGCAGCTGGCGTGACCTGCACATCGCCGCCATGCATCTGGGCCACGCGCCGGGCCACCCACAGGCCCAGGCCGAAGCCTCGGGTCTGGTCCGAGCGCTCTCCGCGCTCGTGCAGCTCGAAGATGCGCTGCGCCAACTCGGGCGCCAGGCCAGGGCCCTCGTCGCTGACGGTGAGCTCCAGCCGGCCCTGCCCGTCCAGGCGGGCACACACGGCGATTTCGCCGGCCTGGGCGTATTTCACGGCGTTGTCCACGAGGTTGGACAGGGCGATGCGCACCAGCGTGGGATCGCACTGCCAGGAGGCGGGGATGCCGGCAGTCTCCAGCCTCAGATGATGGCGGCGCGACCAGTGCACGAGCTGTACGGCATCGTCGATCAGGTCCGTCACCGGAACCCGGTCGAGCTGCAGCCGGAACGCAGGCGCGTCCAGGCGGTCGCTGACCAGGCAGTTGTCCACCAGGGCCGTGAGGCGCCTGCAGGCACGCCGGATCTGGGCGGCCCGCTCCAGTTGGGAGTCGATGTCGGTGGACGGAAAGGTCAACTGCTCCGTGGCCGCGCTGTCCACCACGGCCAGCGGCGTGCGGAATTCATGGTTGACCATGTTGAAGAACTGGCGCTGCTCCAGCCGCAGGGTGCGCTCGCCATGCAATGCGGCCTGCAGCGCGTTCTGTGCATGCAGCAGCTCGGCCGTGCGTGTGCGTACCCGGCCTTCGAGCGCGTGCTCGGAACGGGCCAGCGACTCCACCAGTTGCGCCTGCCTGTCCATGGAGTTCTGGAATTTCTCGACCAGGCTGGCGCCCACGGCAATGATGATGAGGATGTACAGCAGCAGCGATTCCAGTTGCCAGTACATGCCGGCTTCGATGTCGGAGGACACCAGCCCCGTGAACGCTGCAGCCACGTGGATGCCCATGACCGCATGCAGCGTGTAGGGAATCAGCACCAGCAGGTTGACGATGCTGGGGCCCTGGCGGAGCAGGTTCTTCCAGGCCACCAGAGCGCTCAGCATGCTGGCCATCCAGGGGACGCTGACTCCTAGCCAGGCCCATTGCGTGTAGTGCCCCATGGGAATGCTGAGCAAGGCCAGCAGCGGCGCCAAGGTCAGCAGCACCAGCATGCGGTCGATGCGACGCCAGATCGTGCCGCGCGTCAAGGTCTCGCGTGCCTGCCAGGCAAAGGCGGCAGGCAGCAGGAAGACGCCCACGCTCACCCAGATATCCGCATGCGGCGCCCAGGGCTCGGGCAGCCACAGCTGGGCATAGCCGCGCACATTGGCGTTGTGGGTCAGAACCACGAACGCCAGCAGCGTCATGGCCATCAGGCTGCGCATGCGAAGGGCCAGGGCTGCGCCGGCGATCAGCAAGGTCAGCACCAGGTTCACGCCCTGGTGCACCCCCGAGGCCCACTCCACGCTGGACAGCCAGGCCATCAGCCCCGTGCTGCGCCAGACCGTGGCGTACAGCTGCATGGCGCTGCTGGTCTCGATGCGCAGCACAAAGGGCTGGCCGGCGCGCAGTGGAAACACCAGCTGGCGCACATGGATGCGCTGGGCCATGGGCACCGTGTCACCGCTTTCGCGTGCCTGCCACAGGCCATTCGCCTGCTGGTAGAGCGTGACCCTGTCCAGATAGGTGGGCGTGATCTCCAGCCACAGCGGATCATTGCCGGCCAGCGCACTGGCGGGTGCGAGGGCAGGCATGGCAACCCTCACCCAGTAAGGCTGGCGGGTATAGCCCTCGTTCAGAGGCGTGCGCCGGGTTTCGAAGGCATCATCGGGCAGGGCCGCGACCTGTTCAATGGTCATGCTGCGGCCCGCATCGGCAAGCACCTGCATCGGCAGGTCCTTGCCCAGACGCAGTCCCTTGTCAGGGGGAGACATGGTTGCCGGGCTCAGCACGAAAAATGCGAGCAGCCCGAGCGATACCGTGATCCATGCAATAAAAGTAAATTTTTGTGTGTTTCTCTGAACTGTGAGCATTCGAGAGTGTTCGTGCATGGCGGCGGACGTTCACCCCAATGAAAATCCGCGCACCAATAGGCAAACATCATGCAGCAGACACTAGAGCCATCGATCGAGTTCACCGTCGCCGTCGTAGAGGACGACGAGGATATTCGTATCAATGTGTGTCGATTTTTAACAAAGTCTGGCCTGTATGCCTGGGGCACGGATTCTGCAGAAGACTTCTACATAAAGCTACTGCGCGAAAAGGCAGATCTGGTCGTCGTCGACCTGGGTCTGCCCGGCGAGGACGGGTTGAGCCTGGTCAAGCGCCTGGCCGAGCAGGAGATCCCCGTGGTGGTGCTCACGGCACGCGGCGATCTGGACAGCCGCATTGCCGGCCTCAATGCCGGCGCGCTGCAGTACTTCGTCAAGCCCACCGACATGAACGAGCTGGTGGCCGGCATCCGCTCCCAGCTTCGCCGCAACACCGGTCAGCCGGGCAGGGCGTCCGCCCCATTCCTGACCTGGCGCCTTGACCCCCTGTCGGCCTGCATGGTCGCACCCAACCACCAGATCATTGCCCTGACCAGCCGCGAGCTGGAATTGCTCGGCTGCCTGATGGCAACCCCCGGGACCATGGTGTCCAAGCAGACCCTGATCGAGGCCATGGGCTATGCCGATGTGGATGACGGTTTTCATCGCATTGAATCGCAGCTGACGCGGCTTCGCCGCAAGACCCTGGATATCTCCGGGCTGGCCCTGCCGGTGAGGGCCGTGTTCGGTCGAGGGCTGGTGTTCGTGCCTTAGGCGCCTTTTTCTTCTCCATTTCAGCTTTTTGAACCGCTGCCGTCCGGGCATGCGGAAGGGATTCGTTCGCCCATTTTTTTGCTGCAAAAGCGCGTGCGCGTGATTGGGCGGCTTGGTGCTGGCGGTGTGCGCAGGCGGGCGGCGTGGGCCGTCGGAGTTTTCAACCGTGATCAAACACACATGAAGAGAG
The DNA here is from genome assembly GCF_000799035.1 of Delftia sp. ZNC0008. Taxonomy (NCBI): domain Bacteria; kingdom Pseudomonadati; phylum Pseudomonadota; class Betaproteobacteria; order Burkholderiales; family Comamonadaceae; genus Delftia; species Delftia sp. ZNC0008. Next base: position 46,321 of record NZ_JTKZ01000511.1, on the reverse strand, counting down.
GAATGGTATGGCGAGACAGAGTTTGCATATCCGGCCCACAGGGCCGCGCATGAAGGCCTGGAGGCAGGCCAGAAGTCTGGTTGCAGCCGGCACCCTGGCAATGGTGAGTGCAGTTGCGCAGGCGGCATTTCTGAATGGGGACTTCGAGGCAGGGGACCTGACTGGCTGGACCCCCCAGGCCTGGACCAACAATGGCACCCAGGCCAATCCGAAGCGCTTGAGCGAGTTGCGCCTGCAGCCACCTGGCACCAAGTCCCATCTGGTCGAAATCGCCAGCGGCTCGGAAGGCGCTGCAGACGAAGTCCTGTTCCGGGGTGACGCCGGCCAGTCCGCCCTCAAACTGACTTTGGCAGGCTCCCACTCTGCCCGCATCAACCTCAAGGCGAACAGCGCCACCCCAGCCAGCAACGTGATACCTCGGTCCAGCAAGGTCACGGGGGGACTCGCCGGCTGGACCCAGCAGGTCAATACGGCAAGTTCCATCACCCAGGAAGTGACGCTGACTGCAGATGACATCGACCAGGACGGCAAGATCCACATCCGATTTGTCGCGGCGCCCGTGCTTGAGTACGCCAGCAATCACGGAGGCGAGGATCGCCCCTACTTTGCCATCTCGCTGGTCAAGACCTATGACGCCCAGACCTCCACGGATCTGACGGGCTCACCCCAGGAGTTGTTCTTCAAATACCACTACGGCGGCGAGCCGGGAGCACCCTGGAAGGCCTTTACCGACAAGGGCGGTGCCATCCAGAACTATACCGACCCCCAGGCCTACGATGTCGCTCCTGGCAATGCCTACCTGCGGGTAGGCGACAAGGTCAGGCTGCAGGCCGTGGCCTCGGCCTGCAGTGCCGGTGGCCACGCAGGCCATCTGTACGTTGACAACTTCGGCACGACCCTGCCCAAGACCCTGTGGATCAGCGCGTCCGGGCCTGTCAGCGCGCCCAAGGCGGACGGCACGGAGATCACCTACACCTATACCTATACGAACAACGGCAGCACCCCGGTGAACAACGTGAAGGTCACGCCCGCCATGCCCGTGGGCACGGATGCGGGCATCAGTCCGACCACGTTCGTGTCGCTGGCCGGCGACGGCGGCGCTTGCACGGCCCCGGCCGTGGGCAGTTCAGATCCTGCACAGTGCGACTTTGGGACCCTGGCTCCCGGGCAGTCGGGCACGTTCACGATGACCGTGAAGGTTCCTGCGGGCACGCCGTCAGACCAGATCAACAACGGCAACTACACCATCGGAGGCGACCTGACCTCGACCCTGCTCGGTGCCATGGTGCAGACCCAATTGCTGGCTCCCGCGGCGAGCAGCGACATGGTGCCTGATGTCTCCGGACTCCCGCCCACCGCCGTGGTCGGCGTCCCCTACACCGGCAGCTTCTCCTGCAAGAACGATGGTGCAGCCAGCGCAGGCCAGGCCATCTGCGATGCCTCCGGTCTGCCCCCTGGCGTGACGGCAGGCCAATGCACGATAGACGGCGCGGCCTGGATGCAGCCCGCCGTGGTGCCTGCGGGCAAGACGGTGGTCTGCCAGGTCTCCGGCACACCGACGGGTCCAGGCGGCAGCTCGACGGTCACGGTGACCACGGGCGGCGACAACGATCTGACCCCGGGCAACAACACGGCCACGTCGAACATCGCGGTCACCACAACGCCGGACATGCAGATCAATCTGAGCGGACTGCCCTCCACCTCGCCGCTGAACATTCCTTATAGCGGCAGCTTCACCTGCAGCAACCAGGGCCTGGCCAACGCCGTGAGCGGCACCTCCTGCGCCGTCACCGGCCTGCCGGCTGGCGTGACGCAAGGCGCATGCTCCATCAGCCCCGGCAATGCCGCGTGGGTGGCGGGCAATGCGGTGCCGGTGGGAGCCACGGTCACCTGCCAGGTGAGCGGTACGCCCACAGCCGCAGGTTCGTCCACGGTCACGGGCACCACGGGCGCAACGGATGATTCGAATGCGGCAAACAACACCGCGACCATGAATGTGTCCACCGTTGCAGTGCCCGACATGGGCGTCGATCTGAGCGGCCTGCCGACCGCGTTCACTGCCGGCACGCCCTACAGCGGCAGTTTTGTCTGCAAGAACCAGGGCTCGGCCGATGCATCGGCAGGGACCTCGTGCGCAGTCACGGGACTGCCGCCTGGCGTCAGCCAGGGCGCTTGCCGCATCAGCCCCTCCAATGCAGCCTGGTCCGCAGGGGATGCCGTGCCTGCGGGCGCCAGCGTGACCTGCACGGTCAGCGGAACGCCCAGCTCCGTGGGGGCGGTGGCACTGACGGGCAGCACCGGTGCGACCGGAGATGCCAACCCGGCCAACAACACGGCTTCCCGCGCGGTGGCCGTGGCCGTATCGCCCGCCTCCATCCCCACCCTCTCCGAATGGGGCCTGATCCTGATGTCCGGCTTGATGGGCATCATGGGCTGGGGCATGGTGCGCCGCCGCCGCTTCAACGCGCTGTGACCGGCAACCGGTCGTGACGCAGGGCGCCCTTCGGGGCGCCTTTTTTTTGGTTCGGAGCATGGCCGCAGCCCATTGACATGCTCAATATGTGATCGAATAAGGGTTTATACCTATCATTCGCCCCATGATCGTCCGTGATCGCCCCGCCGGCCTCAGGCTGTTTCTGATTTTGCGGGGCTCGGTGCTCCAGCGCATCCAGGTCACGCTGCTCGTGAACATCGTGTTTGCCGCCATCATCACCCTGGTGCACGGCAATCTCTTCGACGTGAAGATCACGGTGACGCCCATCCCCTTCACGCTGATCGGCCTGCCGCTGGCCATCTTCCTGGGCTTTCGCAACAACACCGCCTACGACCGCTACTGGGAAGGGCGCAAGCTCTGGGGAGAGATGGTGATCTGCGCGCGCACGCTGGCGCGCCAGTGCCAGAGCCTGATTGCGCTGGACACGGTGCCCGATCCCCGGCGCCGCGACAGCGACGTGCGCGTGCGCATGGTGCACCGGGCTGTTGCCTTCGCGCATTCGCTGCGGTCCCAGCTGCGGGGCCTGCACGACGATGCCGAAGCCGGCCGCTGGCTCGTGGACAGGGAATGGCGCCAAATCCAGGCCCTGCCGCTGGAGCAGCGCTGCGACGCACTGATGATGTCCATGGGGCATGACCTGGCGCAGTGTGTGCGCCGTGGCGAGATGGAACCCTGCCTGGCCGCGTCCATGGACAAGACCTTCACACGCATGACGGCCGCTGCCGCCTCGTGCGAGCGCATACGCAACACGCCCATGCCGTTCTCGTATGCGCTGCTGCTGCACCGCACGGCCTATATGTACTGCTTTCTGCTGCCGTTCGGCCTGGTGGACACGACCGGGTTCATGACGCCTTTCGTCGTGGCCATCGTGGCCTACACCTTCTATGGGCTCGACGCCCTTGGCGATGAACTCGAAGAGCCCTTTGGCCTGGAGAGCAACGACCTGCCGCTGGACACCATCTGCCGCTCCATCGAGATCAGCCTGGGCCGCACGCTGGGCGAGACGGATCTGCCCGCGCCGCTCAGGCCCGAGGGCTACAGGCTGACCTGAGGCGGCGGGCAAGCATGGGAAAAAGCAAAGGCCCATGAAAAGCCCATGAAAAAGCCCCGCAGTTTCCTGCGGGGCCTGGTGGTCTGAAGCGGGACCCGAGGCTCAGGCAAACACGCCGGCCGTGTCCTGCATCTTCCCGGACACGATGCCCAGATGGTGCAGCGTGTCCCCGCCCGTCATCTCCATCTGCGTCAGGCGCTTGAAGTAGTGGCTGCCTGCGTACTCGTCGGTCACGCCGATGCCGCCGTGCAGCTGCACCGACTGCTGGCCCACATAGCGCAGCGACTGGCCCAGCTGGACCTTGGCGCGCGCGATGGCCACGTGGCGCTCCGCCTCGGGCGTGTTCATCTTGAGGCTGGCGTAGTAGCTCATGGAGCGGGCCAGCTCCAGCTGCATCTTCATGTCCGCCACGCGGTGGCGCAGGGCCTGGAAGCTGGCGATCACCGTGTTGAACTGCTTGCGCTGGTTCATGTACTCGGTGGTGAGCTTCAGTGTCTGCTCCATGGCGCCCACGCCTTCGGCGCACAGGGCGGCGTTGGCCACGTCCTGGGCCAGTGTCAGGGCGGCCAGGCCATCGGTCGTCACCAGCGTGGCGGGGGCCGCCTGGCAGCGCAGCTCGGCGGCGCGGCTGCCATCCTGGGTCCGGTAGCCCTGGGTGCTGACGCCGCTGGCGCCGCGCTCCACCAGGAAGAGGGCGATCTTGCCGTCCAGCTGGGCCGGCACCAGGAAGGCATCGGCCGCGTCGCCTGCGGGCACCACGCTCTTGGTGGCATCCACCGTGTAGCCGCTGCCGCTCTTGCCGGCCGTGGCCGCGCAGACGTCGAGCCGGTAACGGGCCTGGCGCTCCTGGTGTGCCAGCACGACCAGGGCCTCGCCGCTGGCCACGCGCGGCAGCCACTGGCCGGCCACGGTGGCGTCGGCATGCTGGCCGAGCACGCTGGATGCCACGAAGGCCTGTGCCAACGGCTCCATCACCAGGCCGCGGCCCAGCTCTTCCATCACCACCATCACGTCGGTGGCGCTCTGGCCCAGGCCGCCGTGCTCCTCGGGCACGGTCAGTGCCGTCAGGCCCAGTTCGGCCAGCTCGCCCCAGGCCTCGCGCGAGAAGCCGCCCGCCTCGACGATGGAGCGGCGGCGCTCGAAGGTGTAGCCCTTGTCCACCCAGCGGCGCACCGCGTCGCGCAGTTGCTGCTGGTCATCCGAAAAATCAAAGTCCATTTTCTGTCTCCCGAAGCTGATCGAAGCGCGTCCGGCGCACTTCTGGGGTCAGCGAAACTCCAGCCAAAATCAGCCCAGCACCGTCTGAGCGACGATGTTTCTCTGGACCTCGTTGGAGCCGCCGTAGATCGTCGTCTTGCGCATGTTGAAATAGGTCGACGCCAGCGGCGCGTTGTCCGCCACGCCGCCGGGGAAGTCGCCCTGCCAGCCGGCTTCCATGGCTTCTTCGATGAAGGGCAGGCTGAAGGGGCCTGCGGCCAGCATCATCAGCTCGGAGTAGCGCTGCTGGATTTCACTGCCCTTGATCTTGAGCAGGCCGGCGATGTCCAGCGGGTTCTTGCCCGATTTCTCGGCCGACAGCACGCGCAGCACCAGCATCTCCAGCGCCACCACGTCGACTTCGAGCTTGGCGATCTCGTCGCGGAAACGCTGGTCCTCATAGACGCCTTCGGCCTTGGCGATGCGCTTGAGGCGTTCCAGCTCGCGCTTGGCGCGGTTCACGTCGGCGATGTTGGTACGCTCGTGGCTGAGCAGGTGCTTGGCGTAGGTCCAGCCCTTGTTCTCCTCGCCGATCAGGTTCTCGGCCGGCACTTCCACATTGTCGAAGAAGACCTCGTTGACCTCGCACTCGCCGTCCAGCAGCTTGATCGGGCGCACGGTCACGCCAGGGCTCTTCATGTCCACCAGCAGGAAGCTGATGCCGGTCTGGGGCTTGCCCTCGTTGCTGGTGCGCACCAGGCAGAAGATCCATTCGCCGTACTGGCCCAGCGTGGTCCAGGTCTTCTGGCCGTTGACGATGTACTTGTCGCCCACGCGCTCGGCGCGGGTCTTGACGCTGGCCAGGTCCGAGCCCGAGCCCGGCTCCGAGTAGCCCTGGCTCCACCACACTTCGCCGCTGGCAATGCCGGGCAGAAAGCGCTGCTGCTGCTCGGGCGTGCCGTAGGCCATGATCACGGGCGCCACCATCACGGGGCCGAAGGGAATGATGCGCGGCGCGCAGGCCAGGGCACATTCCTCCTCGAACAGGTGCTTTTGCACGGCGTTCCAGCCGGGTCCGCCGAACTGCTTGGGCCAGCCGTAGCCCAGCCAGCCTTTCTTGCCAAGAATCTTGGCCCAGTTCTGCAGGTCGTCGCGCGTCAGGCGCAGCGAATGGCGCACCTTGTGCGCGATGTCCTGGGGCAGGTTGGCCCGCACCCAGGCGCGGACTTCCTCGCGAAAGGACTGTTCTTCAGGGGTAAATGCCAGGTCCATGGACTGTGTCTCCTTCAATCCCGGCTTTTGTAGCACGCGCGTTCTTTTTTGAACTGTCCAGGGCGTGACAACCTATGGCAATCCCTGATGGCTTCACGGCCGCCGGATATCAGGCAGGCTGATCGGGTTCTTCCAGACCCAGCTGGGCGTAGACATGTGCCAGACGTGCCTGCAGCTGGCGTACCTGGGCTTCCAGATCGACCACGCGCTGGGCCAGGGCATCGCCGCGTGCGCCTGCTGCCGCAGGGGCCGAGGCGATCGCGTTCACGTCCACGGGGCCGCACAGCAGATGGGCCCAGCGTTGTTCGCGTGCGCCGGGCGCGCGGGGCAGCAGGACGACCAGCGGGCCGCCTTTTTCCTCGCTGCGCTCGCGCAGCTCTTCCAGGAAGGCTTCGACCGAGGAGATGTCGGCAAAGCGGTGCCAGCGCTCGGAGTTGATGCGCAGCTCGCCAGCCGTCTGCGGGCCGCGCAGCATCAGCAGGGACAGCAGCACGGCGCTCTGGTCGGGCACACCCACGCCGCGCGGGAAGTTGTGTTCCCAGCGCGTGGCGCGTGCGCTGCTGATCTGCACGGACATGGTGCGCAGGCGCAGGCTGTCCAGCGCTTCCTGGGCTTCGCCCTCGCTGACTTCCATCACCGGATCGCGGCTGCTTTTCTGGTTGCAGCCCGTCACCAGTGCGTTGAGCGTGAGCGGGTAGCTGTCGGGCACGGTACGCGCCTTCTCCATCAGGGTGGCCAGCACGCGGGCTTCGACGGCGGTCAAGGGGGTGGAGCGGGGATCGAATGGCATGGGTCTGAGGGCAAGAGGTGACAAGGCCCGGCAGGGCCATGGGCCTTGCCGGGGCTGGCGCAGGCCGCGCGGCCCGCGGTGCGACAATCGCCGCCCATGAAAAATATCGTGATCCTGATCTCGGGCGGCGGCTCGAACATGGCTGCCATTGTGCGTGCTTCGCAGCAACAGGACTGGGCGCGGCGTTATGGCGCCCGCGTGGCCGCCGTGGTCAGCAACAAGGCCGAGGCTTCGGGCCTGGTTTTCGCGCGCGAGCAGGGCATTGCCACCGAGGTGCTGGACCACCGCCCGTTCCCCAGTCGCGAGGCCTTCGACGCCGAGCTGGCCCAGGTGATCGACCGGCACGCGCCCGCGCTGGTCGTGCTTGCCGGCTTCATGCGCATCCTCACGCCGGGCTTCGTTGCGCATTACGAAGGTCGCATGATCAACATCCACCCCTCGCTGCTGCCCGCCTTCACGGGCCTGCACACGCACCAGCGGGCCATCGATGCAGGCTGCCGCTTCGCCGGCTGCACCGTGCACCGCGTGACGGCCGAGCTGGATGTGGGCCCCATCCTGGAGCAGGCCGTGGTGCCCGTGCTGCCCGGCGACACGGCCCAGGCACTGGCCGCGCGCGTGCTGGTGCAGGAGCACATCATCTACCCGCGCGCCGTGGCGCAGTTGATGCGGGGCTAGGGTCTGCTCACAGGCCTTCGCTCTGAAAGGCCTGCTGCTCCACTTCGGGGCAGCGTGCAAAGCGGGGCTGCTCCACGCCGTTGATGACCACGGTTTCGTTGAACATGGCGGCCGGCCGCACCCACAGGCCGCGCTCGCCGTAGAGCGCGCGGTACAGGGTCATGGACTCGCGCGTTTCGCTCTGGCGCACGGTGGCAAGCACCTCGTAGGGAGCGCCCTTGTAGTGGCGGTACAGGCCCGGGGGCGTGGCAATCAGAGGGGGCAGGTCGTCATCGGTCATGGGGCGCCATGGTAGCCGTGCCAGCCCGGCGTTGCTCCGGGTTCCGACCTGCGCCCCTCTCGGATTTGCAAGGCAGTGGGACAATCGCGGCCATGCATCCCAAACAGCTTCTCGACGCCTGCGCCGAACTGGTCAAGCGCACCCTGACTTTCGAACACCCGGCCGACGCCGTGGTGTCACGCTTTTTCCGTGAAAACCGCAACCTGGGCCCGCGCGAGCGCGCTGCGCTGGCCGAGACCGCCTACACCGTGCTGCGCAAGAAGCTGCTTTTTGAGAGCCTGGCGCGTTCTGGCAGCGGCTCGCGTGAGCGCAGGCTGGCCATTTTGGGCTTTGCCCACAGCCAGGAGGCACTGGCCCGCGTGGCTGGCAAGACCGAGCAAGGTGTCAAGGACGCACGCAGCTTCGTGCGCGCCGCGCTGTCGCCGCAGGAGCTGCAATGGCTGGACGCCTGCGAGGCCGTGCGTCCCGACGAACTGATGGAGCCGCACCGCCACAACCTTCCCGAATGGCTGGTCGCGCCGCTACAGCAGCAACTGGGCGATGACTTCTGGGCCTTTGCCCAGAGCATGGAACAGGCCGCGCCGCTGGATCTGCGCGTCAATGCGCTGAACGCCAAGCGTGCCGATGTGCAAAAGGAACTGGCCGATGCCGGCATCGCCGCCGAAGCCACGCCTTACTCGCCCTGGGGCCTGCGTGTGCAGGGCAAGCCGGCGCTGGCCCGGATGGACGCTTTCACGCGCGGTGCCATCGAGGTGCAGGACGAAGGCTCGCAACTGCTGGCGCTGATGCTCGATGCCAAGCGCGGCGAAATGGTGGTCGATTTTTGTGCAGGCGCAGGCGGCAAGACCCTGGCCATTGGTGCTTCGATGCGCAGCACGGGGCGTCTGTACGCCTTCGATGTCTCGGGCCACCGGCTCGAGGCCCTGAAGCCGCGCCTGGCGCGCTCGGGCCTGTCGAACGTGCACCCCGCGGCCATCGCCCACGAGCGCGACGACCGCGTCAAGCGCCTGGCCGGAAAGATCGACCGCGTGCTGGTCGATGCGCCCTGCTCGGGCCTGGGCACGCTGCGCCGCAACCCCGACCTCAAGTGGCGCCAGTCGGCCAAGGCCATTGAGGAGCTCACGCAAAAGCAGGCGGCCATCCTGGCCAGTGCTGCGCGGCTGGTCAAGCCGGGCGGGCGCCTGGTCTATGCCACCTGTTCGGTCCTGCCCCAGGAAAACGAAGCCATCGCCGACGCCTTTGCATCGGAGCACTCTGACTTCGTGGCCATGGATGCCGGAGAACTTCTGGCCCAGCTCAAGGTGGAGCGGGGCGATGTGCTGTGCAGCGGCGGCGAGACCGGCACGCAGTACCTGCGCCTGTGGCCCCAGCGCCATGAGACGGACGGGTTTTTCGCCGCCGTTTGGACCCGGAAGCCGTAACTTGCAGACGCAATAAGCTGTAAATCGCGGGAGATTGCCGAACGCCTTCACGGGGGGCTCGCCTAAAATTGAGGCATCGGTGCCACTGGGCGCCGGCTTTGGCAAAGGCTTGGGTCATGTCTGTGGATTTCGCGTCGGTTTGGAATATTGCCCTGGACTGGATGGCCCATGGCCTGTGGCAGCTGTCGTGGTGGCAGCTGCTGCTGTATGCCCTGGTCACCACCCACGTCACGATTGCGGGCGTCACCATCTTCCTTCACCGCTGCCAGGCCCATCGTTCGCTGGACCTGGGGCCGGTGCCCTCGCATTTCTTCCGGTTCTGGTTGTGGTTGGGCACGGGCATGGTCACCAAGGAGTGGGTGGCCATCCACCGCAAGCACCACGCCAAGTGCGAAACCGAGGACGATCCCCACAGCCCGCAAACGCGCGGGCTGGATACCGTGATGCGCCAGGGCGCGGAGCTGTACCGCGAAGAGGCCAAGAACGCCGAGACGCTCAGGAAGTTCGGCCACGGCACGCCCGACGACTGGATCGAGCGCCATCTCTACAGCCGGCATTCGATCTGGGGTCCTTCTCTGATGCTGGTCATCAACGTGCTGCTGTTCGGCGCCATCGGACTGACCATCTGGGCCGTGCAGATGGCCTGGATTCCGTTCTGGGCTGCCGGCGTGGTCAACGGCCTGGGCCATTTCTGGGGCTATCGCAACTTCGAGGCCCAGGACGCCAGCACCAACCTCGTGCCCTGGGGCCTGGTCATCGGCGGTGAGGAACTGCATAACAACCACCACACCTATCCGACCTCGGCCAAGTTCTCGGTCAAGCGCTATGAGTTCGATGTGGGCTGGGCCTACATCCGGGCGATGCAGGCGGTCGGCTGGGCCAAGGTCAAGAAAACGCCGCCCAGGCTGGTCATGGGCGCCATCAAGCCTGTGGCCGACGAAAAGACGCTGGAGGCCGTGATCGCCAACCGCTACGAGGTCATGGCTCGCTATGCGCGCGGCGTGCGTGCCGCCGTGCAGTTCGAACTCGATGCGCTCAAGCAGCGCAAGGCGCAGCAGGCCGACCTGTCCTTGCTCAGGACGGCGCGCCGCTGGCTGCACCGCGATGCCGACAAGGTGCCCGCCCAGGCGCAGGACCAGCTGGCCCAGGCGCGCGCCGCCCATCCCGTGCTGGACCAGATGCTGGTCATGCGCGAGGAGCTGCGCCAGCTGTGGCTCAACACCTCGCTGTCGCGCGAGCAGCTGACGGCCCATCTGCAGGCCTGGTGCCATCGCGCCGAGGCCAGCGGCATTGCCGCGCTCAAGGAGTTCTCGGTCAAGCTGCGCGCTGCCCACGCCTGAAGCTGCGAAGCCAGCCGGCAAGCGTCCATTCCCGGGGCCGCATCTTCTCTTCGGAGGCGATGCGGCTTTTTGCTGCGGGGTTCGGCTGCAGTTCCAGACCTGCCGTGGCCTGGGACACGGAGCGGACTCTTATCCGCAGGTCCGCGCCTGCGCGCCAGCCCTGGCCCGGCTGCAGCCTGAGGGTCAGCCCCGGCGCTGCATCGGCCCAGGCCTGCTGCGGGACGCTGATTTCCAGGCTGCCCTGGCGGCAGAACAGCTCGCAGCCCTCCTGCATGGACAGATACAGGTCGTTTCCGGGGGCGAGATGGCGCAGTTCGAAAGAGCGGGTGTGGGCATTGTGCATGGGTCGGTGTCCTGTAGTTCCAGGCCCCAAGCGTAGGCATTCGGCCCTCTTTGGCACAGGCACAGCCTATGGTTTGTTGCGCCGCAGCAGTGCAGGCAGTCCATGTTCTGTTCTGCTGCATGACCTGATGATCTGTATCTGTTGCGTAACAGCGCTTTGAGACAAGATCTCGGTCAAGCACTTCCATCCCCAGCCGTTTTCCATCCTGCCCATGACCGCCGCAAGCGCCGCCCCCACCCTGTACCGCCGCCTGGCGGCCGACTACAGCCTGGCCATGGAGATGGGCACGCTCAAGGCGGGCGAGCGCATGCCTTCCGTGCGCGAACTGATGCGCCGCCACGAGGTCAGCCTGTCCACGGCGCTGCAGACGCTGCGGCATCTGGAGGATCTGGGCCAGCTCGAGGCCCGCCCGCGCGTGGGCTACTTCGTTCGCGATGCCCGGCCTGCAGGGCTGGCGCCTGCCAGCGAACCGGATCTGAGCCAGCCCGTGCAGCCGTTGCCACAACAGCACTTTGCGGGCATCAATGAGCACATCTCGCTCATGCTGGAGCGCGGCCGCCAGGCCGATGTGCAGGTGGACCTGGGCGGTGCCACGCCGCCGCCGGAACTGTTCGATCGCGGCTACCTGAACCAGGCGGCTGCCCGGCTGCTGCGCGAGCAGCCCGACCTGTTGGTGCTGGGGCGTTCCATGATGGGCAGCCACCCTGATTTCCAGCGGGCCATGGCGCGGCGCGCGCTGGCGGCGGGCATCCATGTCGCACCGGCCGATGTGCTGGCGACCACGGGCAATTCCGAGGCCGTGAGCCTGGCGCTGGCCGCCGTGGCCTCGCCCGGCGACGTGGTGGCCGTGGAGTCGCCGACCTATTACGGCCTGCTGCAGGTGGTGGAGTCGCTGCAGATGCAGGCGCTGGAGATTCCCTGCAGCCCGCGCACCGGCCTGTCCCTCGAGGCACTGGAGCTGGCCCTGCAGACCCAGCCCCGGCTGAAGGCCGTGGTGGTCGTGCCCGAGCTGCAGATGCCGCTGGGCACGCGCATTCCCGATGAACACAAGGCCAGACTGGTCGAGCTGTGCGCCGCCCACGGCGTGGCGCTGATCGAGGACGACTCCTACGGCCTGTTCGTGGAAAGCAGCCAGCCCGTGCGCCCCATCAAGGCCTGGGACCGCCTGCCGGGACATGTGATCTATTGCGAGGCCTTCAACAAGAGCATGGCGCCAGGCCTGCGCCAGGGCTGGATGAACGCCGGCCAGTGGCATGGCCGTGTGCAGATGCTCAAGTTCGCGCGCAGCCGGGGGACCCAGACCCTGGCCCAGTTGCTGGCGGCCGCCTGCGTGGGCTCGCCCGCGCATCTGCGCAATCTGCAGCGCCTGAAGCAGCAGCTGCGGCGCCAGCGCGAGGGCATGGCGCAGCTGGTGGCGCGCTTTTTCCCGTTGGGAACGCGGCTGAGCCTGCCGCCCGGCGGGCTCAGCCTGTGGCTGGAGCTTCCGGCTGGCGTGTCCACGTCCGCGCTGTTCACGCAGGCGCTGGCGCGCGGCATACGCACGGCGCCGGGCAGCATGTTCTCCAACTCGGGCCGCTACGAGCACTGCATGCGCCTGGGCTGCACCCTGCCCGTGGATGGCGTGGTCGAGCAGGCCTGCCGCGATCTCGGCGCCATGGCCTGCGCGCAGCTGGGCCAGCCCGCGCGCCACGGGTGAGGGACGCAAAAAAACCGCCGGGCTTGCGCCGGGCGGTTTCTTTGTCGGTACCAGGGACAGGCTGAATTACTTCAGCTTGATTTCCTTGTACGTGACGTGCTTGCGAGCCTTGGGATCAAACTTCATGATCGCCATCTTCTCGGGCATTGTCTTCTTGTTCTTGGTCGTGGTGTAGAAGTGGCCGGTTCCTGCAGTGGATTCCAGCTTGATCTTTTCGCGTCCGCCTTTAGCAGCCATGGTGTTTCTCCTTGAGGGATTTAGGCTTGGCCACGGGCACGCAGGTCTGCGAGCACGGAGTCGATACCGTTCTTGTCGATCAGGCGCAGAGCAGCGCTGGAAACGCGCAGGCGCACCCAACGGTTTTCGCTCTCAACCCAGAAACGGCGGTATTGCAGGTTGGGCAGGAAACGACGCTTGGTCTTGTTGTTGGCGTGGGAAACGTTGTTTCCCACCATGGGCTTCTTGCCCGTTACTTCACATACGCGTGCCATGAGGACACTCCGATAGTTGTACAGCCGCCGACGCTGATGCCCTGCATTTGCTGCAGGGCCTGCCGGCAACCTCACCTCGCCATAAAGGGTGGCGGTAACCCCATCGCTGAAAGTGTTCTGGCCATGCAAGCAAGGCGCGCTTCAAATTCAGCAAAGCCACGGATTATAGCGTCTTCATGAGAAAAGCCCCTGGGCCAGCCAATCACGGCGGCAGCCAGGGGCTTTTGCCGCCCTGCACGAGGGCAGGGCGGGCGGGATGGCCTCCCGCTTATTCCTGCTCGAGGAAGCGCTGGGCGTCCAGCGCGGCCATGCAGCCCGTGCCGGCGCTGGTGATGGCCTGGCGGTAGACATGGTCCTGCACGTCGCCGGCCGCGAACACGCCGGGCACGCTGGTCTGGGTGGCGAAGCCCTTGAGGCCGCCCTGGGTGATGATGTAGCCGGTCTCGTCCATCTCCAGGTGGCCCTTGAAGATCTCGGTGTTGGGCGCGTGGCCGATGGCGATGAAGCAGCCCTGCAGCTGGATGTCCTCGGCATGGCCATCCTGGGTGCTCTTGATGCGGATGCCGGTCACGCCGGACTGGTCGCCCAGCACCTCGTCGAGCACGAAGTGGGTCTTGAGTTCGATCTTGCCGGCACGGACCTTGTCCATGAGCTTGTCCACGAGGATGGGCTCGGCCTTGAACTTGTCGCGGCGGTGCACCAGGGTGACCTTGCTGGCGATGTTGGACAGGTACAGGGCTTCCTCGACGGCGGTGTTGCCGCCGCCGACCACGCACACGGGCTGCTCGCGGTAGAAGAAACCGTCGCAGGTGGCGCAGCCCGAGACGCCGCGGCCCATGAAGGCCTCTTCGGAGGGCAGGCCCAGGTACTTGGCCGAGGCGCCCGTGGCAATGATCAGGCTGTCGCAGGTGTAGGTGCCCGAGTCGCCGGTCAGCGTGAACGGACGCTTGGAGAAATCGACGCTGTGGATGTGGTCGAACACCACCTGGGTCTTGAAGCGCTCTGCGTGCTCCAGGAAGCGCTGCATCAGTTCGGGGCCCTGTACGCCGTTCACGTCCGCAGGCCAGTTGTCCACTTCCGTCGTCGTCATCAGCTGGCCACCTTGGGCCATGCCGGTCACCAGCAGCGGGTTGAGGTTGGCGCGCGCGGCGTAGATGGCGGCCGTGTAGCCGGCAGGGCCGGAGCCGAGGATCAGGACTTTGGCGTGTTGCGTAGAAGACATGGATGCAGTTCTTGAAAAAGGCGCACGCCGGCAGTCGGCGTGCAGAAAAAAGATACATCGGGAACAGCCATGGAGTATCGCTCCGCAGCCGGGTTCCCGTTGCCATGCGGATCAATGGCCCGGATTGTCAAAAATGATCGACATGGCGCCGTCATGCAGCGGCGTCATGTTCTGTTGCAAGTGCTTGCATTACGCTAGCAGGCCGTCCTGGCTGTTTTTGCGGCCAGCCCGAGGGGGCTGGGGTAAGCTCCCGCCTGCGTATGACCTACTCATTGAACGCTCTGAACGCTTCCACATCCGCCAAGGGCAAATCCAAGTCTGCGGCGCGCCCCGGCATGGTGGCGCGCTTCGGTCATGAAATGCTGCTGTTGGCGGGGCTGCTGGCCCTGGTGTTCTGGCTTGCCTCCATGCTCAGCTACTCGCCCCAGGATCCAGCGTGGTCCACCTCCGGGGCGGGACACGCGCGCCTGGTCGCCAACTGGATGGGCCGCGTCGGAGCCTGGCTGGCCGACGCCTGCTATTTCGGCTTCGGCATGTCGGTCTGGTGGCTGGTGCTGGCCTCGGTGCAGACCTGGATGTCTTCCTTCGCCCGCTGGCTGCGGGGCGGCGTGCCCCGCGATGGCGTGCAACTGCCGCCGCTGTGGCGCCGGCGCCTGCGTTTCTGGGGTGGCCTGCTGCTGCTGCTGGGCGCAAGCTGCGCGCTGGAATGGACGCGGCTGTACCGCTTCGAGAGCGTGCTGCCAGGCCCTGCCGGCGGCGTCTTTGGCTACATGCTGGGCTACCACAGCCTGCAATGGCTGGGCTTCATGGGTTCGGGCCTGATCGGCATCTGCGTGGCCGTGATCGGCCTGGCCATGGTGTTCCGCTTTTCCTGGGGGCATCTGGCCGAATCCATGGGCGCACGCCTGGATGGATGGGTGCATTTCCTCTTCGCGCGCCGCGAGAAGGCCCGGGACGAGGCCGCAGGCCGCCGTGCCGCGCGCGAGCGCGAAGAGGTGTTGCAGGAAGAGCGCACGGAAAGCGCCGTGCAGCACCCGCAGCCCGTGCAGATCATCGAGCCCGTGCTGCAGGAGGCGGCGGCCCCCAGCGTGCGCGTGGTCAAGGAGCGCCAGAAGCCGCTGTTCTCCGAATTGCCCGACAGCAAGCTGCCCCAGGTGGACCTGCTCGATGCGGCGCAGCAGCGCCAGGAAAGCGTCTCGCCCGAGACGCTGGAGATGACCAGCCGGCTGATCGAAAAGCGCCTCAAGGACTTTGGCGTGGAAGTGCATGTGGTGGCCGCCATGCCCGGCCCCGTGATCACGCGCTACGAGATCGAACCGGCCACGGGTGTCAAGGGCTCGCAGATCGTGAACCTGGCCAAGGATCTGGCGCGCTCGCTGTCCCTGGTGTCCATCCGCGTGATCGAGACGATCCCCGGCAAGAACTTCATGGCACTGGAGCTGCCCAATGCCAAGCGCCAGTCCATCCGCCTGTCCGAGGTGCTGGGCTCGCAGGTCTACCACGATGCCAAGAGCATGCTGACCATGGGCCTGGGCAAGGACATCGTGGGCAACCCGGTGGTGGCCGATCTGGCCAAGATGCCGCACGTGCTGGTCGCCGGCACCACGGGTTCGGGCAAGTCGGTGGGGATCAACGCCATGATCCTGTCGCTGCTGTACAAGGCCGAGGCCCGCGATGTGCGCCTGCTGATGATCGACCCCAAGATGCTGGAAATGTCGGTCTACGAAGGCATTCCTCACCTGCTGTGCCCCGTGGTCACCGACATGAAGCAGGCCGCCAATGGCCTGAACTGGTGCGTGGCCGAGATGGAGCGCCGCTACAAGCTCATGAGCAAGCTGGGCGTGCGCAATCTGGCGGGCTACAACACCAAGATCGACGAGGCCAAGGCGCGCGAGGAATCTATTCCCAACCCCTTCAGCCTCACGCCCGAGGAGCCCGAGCCGCTGCAGCGCCTGCCGCACATCGTCATCGTCATCGACGAGCTGGCCGACCTGATGATGGTGGTCGGCAAGAAGATCGAGGAGCTGATCGCGCGCCTGGCCCAGAAGGCCCGCGCGGCCGGCATCCACCTGATCCTGGCCACCCAGCGCCCCAGCGTGGACGTGATCACCGGCCTGATCAAGGCCAACATTCCCACGCGCATCGCCTTCCAGGTCAGCAGCAAGATCGACAGCCGCACCGTGCTCGACCAGATGGGTGCCGAGTCCCTGCTGGGCATGGGCGACATGCTCTACATGGCCAGCGGCACGGGCCTGCCCGTGCGCGTGCACGGCGCCTTTGTGTCCGACGAGGAAGTGCACCGCGTCGTGGGCTACCTCAAGGAGCAGGGCGAGGCCGACTATATCGAGGGTGTGCTCGAAGGCGGCACGGCCGAGGGCGACAGCGAGTTCGGCGCGGAGTCCGGCGACGGTGGCAACGGCGAGAAGGATCCCATGTACGACCAGGCCGTGGAAGTGGTGCTCAAGGACCGCAAGGCCAGCATCTCGTATGTGCAGCGCAAGCTCAGGATTGGTTACAACCGCTCGGCCCGCCTGCTGGAAGATATGGAAAAGGCGGGCCTGGTCAGCGGTCTCACGGCCAGCGGGCAGCGCGAAGTGCTGGTGCCGGCGCGCGCCGGGGAATGAGCCCGCATTTCGCAATCATGGAGAAAGAATGAAACGTCTGTTGACTGCAGTTGTGATCGCGGCAAGCGCGACGGCCTCGTGGGCCGATGGCCTCAAGAGCCTGGAAGCCTTCATGAAGAATTCCCAGGCCGGCCGCGCCGAATTCACCCAGGCCGTCACGGCCCCGTCCAAGGATGGCCAGCCGCCGCGCACCAAGAACTCCAGCGGCCAATTCGAATTCCAGCGTCCCGGCAAGTTCAGGTTCGTCTACACCAAGCCGTTCGAGCAGACCATCGTGGCCGACGGCAAGACGCTGTGGCTCTATGACGCCGACCTCAACCAGGTCACGCAGCGCGCGCAGGCCCAGGCCCTGGGCAGCACGCCTGCCGCCATCCTGGCGTCGGCCAGCGATCTCAAGGCGTTGAGCGCCGATTTCGATCTGCAGTCCGCGCCCGAGCAGGATGGCCTGCAATGGGTCCAGGCCAGCCCCAAGGACAGGAACGGCCAGCTCAAGAGCGTGCGCGTGGGCTTTGCAGCCGATGGGCAGCTTTCGGCGCTGGACATCCTCGACAGCTTTGGCCAGCGTTCGCTGATCCGCTTCAGCAAGCTGCAGACCCAGGCATCCCTGCCGGCCTCGACCTTCGAGTTCAAGGTGCCTGCGGGCGCCGACGTGCTCAAGCAGTAATCCACCGCTGCACAGGGCGGCCCTTCAAGAACCTCACACGCTGCGGTGCGCAGTTTGTGAGGTTTTGTAATGGTTTTGCCTAATATCGTCGAGACAATGGCGGCCTGCGGCCAGCGACTGTTTCTACGTCCCTTCGAGGACATGCTGGCCGGCTCTCGCATGTCTTTATGAACCTCAGTCGCAAGTTGCCGCTCGCCATTGCCATGGCGCTGCTATTCACCCTGGCCGCCGGATTCTTCGGCCTCTGGTCGGCCCATCAATCCCTTGGCGTCTTTCACGGCGACGTACAGCGCCACATGGCCGCAGAGCGCCTTGCCGCAGAAGTGGAAGGCCACTTCAAGACCCAGGTCCAGGAATGGAAGAACGTGCTGCTGCGCGGCTCGGACAACGCGCTGCGCGAGCGGCACTGGAAGGGCTTTCTGTCCGATGAGCGCGCCGTGCAGGACAAGACCACCGCCTTGCTGGCCCTGGTGGAAGACACCGCCCTGCGCGAGATGGCCCAGCGCTTTGTGGCACAGCACCGCAAGATGGCCGAGGGCTATCGCGTGGGCCTGGACAAGTTCGAGGCCACGGGCTTCGACCCCTCCGTGGGCGACATGGCCGTGCGCGGCGTGGACCGCGAGCCGGCCGAGCTGCTGTCCCGGCTCAAGGCCGGCATCGCTGCCCAGAGCAAGTCCGTGGCCGATGATGCCTACAGCAGCGGCAGGCGCGCCACGGAATTGAGCCTGGCGCTGATGCTGGTGGCGGCCGTGGCCGGCGTGGCCATTGGCTGGCTCATCACCCGCGCCGTGGTGGCACCGCTGCGCAGCGCGGTCCGGCTGGCCGAGAACGTGGCCCGTGGCCATCTGACCAATGCCATAGCGAGCGGCGGCCGCGACGAGCTGGGCCAGCTGCTGCGGGCGCTGGGCGCCATGCAGGAACAGCTGCGCAGCATCGTCGTGGAAGTGCGCGGCAATGCGGAGCAGGTGGCATCCGCCAGCTCGCAGATCGCAGCGGGCAACAGCGACCTGGCCCAGCGCACCGAGCAGCAGGCGTCGGCCCTGCAGATGACGGCATCGTCCATGGACCAGCTCGACTCCACCGTGCGCGGCAATGCCGATCACGCAGAGAAGGCCAACCTGCTGGCTTCGTCCGCCAGCGACATTGCCACGCGCGGCGGCGATGCCATCTCGGCCGTCGTGGGCACCATGCGCAGCATCCAGGATGCGTCCGAACGCGTGGTCAGCATCATCGAGGTGATCGACGGCATTGCCTTCCAGACCAACATTCTTGCGCTCAACGCGGCCGTGGAGGCCGCACGGGCCGGCGAGCAGGGCCGGGGCTTTGCGGTGGTGGCCGCCGAGGTGCGCACGCTGGCCCAGCGCAGCTCGGGTGCGGCGCGGGAGATCCGCGACCTGATCCAGGCCAACGCCCAGCGCGTGGCCCTGGGCGCCCAGGAGGTGGACAGTGCGGGCGCGACCATGGCCTCGGTGCAGGAGGCGATTGCCAAGGTCTCGCGCATGATCGGCGCCATCAGCCATTCCAGCGGCGAACAGAGCGCGGGCGTGAGCCATGTCAACAGCGCCATCGTCCGCATCGAGGAAGGCACCCAGCAGAACGCCGCGCTGGTGGAGCAGACCAGTTCGGCCGCCGAGAGCCTGCGCAAGCAGGCCCATCAGCTGGTCGAACTCATGTCAAGGTTCAGGACGGCTTGAACGCGGCGGCGGGCGCAGGGCGCAGCCGGTCGTGGAGGGCGGCCAGCACCAGGGTCGCGGCCACGGGCAGGGCCCAGCCCATGCCGTTGCCCGGCAGGCTGTTCAGGAACGCGGGCAGCCAGTCCTGCCAGCCGGCAGCCCTGGCTGCATCGATGAGACCAAACAACAGGGCCACGGCCAGCACCGGTGCGAACACCCGCTGCGCATTGCGCCACAGGCCAGACAGCAGGCTCAGCACCACCAGGGCGATGGCCAGCGGGTAGATGCCCACGAGCACGGGTCCGGATACGGCGATCAATTGGGCCAGGCCCTGGTTGGACACCAGAATGCAGGCCAGGCCGATGGCCACCACCACTGCACGGTAGGGCAGGCGCAGCATTTGGCTGAAGTAGGCGCCGCAGGCACTGACCAGGCCCACGGCCGTGGTCAGGCAGGCCAGGGAGATCACCACGGCCAGCAGCAGGCTGCCGATGGGGCCGAAGGTGTGATCCACATAGCGCGTGAGGATGAGCACGCCGGTCTGTGCCTGCGGGGCGATGGACTGGCTGGTGGCGCCCAGATGGATCAGCGACAGATACACCATGCCCAGTCCGACGGCGGCGATCACGCCCGCGACGATGGCGTAGCGCGTCTGCAGGCCGGTATCGGAGATGCCGCGGTCACGGATGGCGTTGACGATGACGATGCCGAAGGCCAGCGCCCCCAGCGCGTCCATGGTCTGGTAGCCCTCCAGGAAACCTTCAGTCAGCGGCGACACCAGGTAGTCGCCACTGGCCCTGGTGGCCTCCCCGGCCGGCAGCAGCACGGCGGCGGCGCCCAGCACCACCAGCGCCAGGATCAACACGGGCGTGATCAGCTTGCCGATGTTGTCGATCAGCTTGCCCGGGAACAGGGACAGGCCCATGACCAGGGCGAAGTACACGGCAGAGTAGATGAACAGGGCTGTGCTGCTGTGGCCCATGAAGGGCGCAAAGCCCATCTCGAACGACACCGTCGCCGTGCGCGGCGTGGCGAACAGCGGCCCCAGGATGAGATAGATCAGCAGGCCCAGCACCATTCCGGCCTTGCGGCCCACGGGCGAGGTCAGTGCGTCCATGCCGCCGCCCACGCGCGCCAGTGCGACCACCGTGAGCAGGGGCAGGCCCACGCCCGTCAGCAGGAAGCCGGTGGCCGCGGCAGCCGCGTGCTCGCCGGCGCCCTGGCCGACCATGGGCGGAAAGATGATGTTGCCCGCGCCGAGGAACAGCGCAAAGGTCATGAAGCCTAGGGCGATCAGGTCCCTGGTCTTGAGTGTTTGCATGGATGCAGAAATGAAAAGGCCCCGCATTGCCGCATGGCAGGCGGTTCCGTAAACGGAGGGAGGCGCGGGGTTGGAAGGCTGCGATGACGCAGGCCCGAAGGTCGCGTGCGGATCGCGCGGCCGGCTCCGCAAAGGGCAGCATTTTAGGGCTGCGGCCCGAAGCAGGTGTGAAATGTCAGTGATTGCTCTTGATGGGGTGCATGCAAACAATCCATGTCGTTTCAGTGACATGCCTGGAGGCGATGGCCATATTCCCGTCTGAAGATCAGGAGTTTCAGTCCACGGCCGACATCAGGCATCAAGGCCTGGCGCACCTGCGCCAGCCATGGCGTGGACAATGGCGCCATGGTTCTGCAACTGCATCTGTTCCCTTTGGCGAAGAATCCGCAACACGGGCTGCCGCACCTCGCGTGCGGGGAGCGGCCTTCGAGAGAGCTGCCCCATGGCTGATCTGTTCACCCAGGAGCCCTCCGCACCACTGGCCGAAGCCCTGCGGCCCAAGACCCTGGACGAGGTCGTGGGCCAGTCCCACCTGCTGGGCGAAGGCAAGCCGCTGCGCCTGGCCTTCCAGTCGGGCAAGCCGCATTCCATGATCTTCTGGGGGCCACCCGGCGTGGGCAAGACCACGCTGGCCCGGCTCACGGCCACGGCCTTCAAGTGCGAGTTCATTGCGCTGTCTGCGGTGTTCTCCGGGGTCAAGGACATCCGTGCGGCCATGGAGCAGGCGCAGCAGAACCTGGCCATGGGCCGGCACACCATCCTCTTCGTGGACGAGATCCACCGCTTCAACAAATCCCAGCAGGATGCGCTGCTGCCCTATGCGGAAAGCGGCCTGGTGACCTTCATCGGCGCCACCACGGAGAATCCGTCCTTCGAGGTGAACTCGGCCCTGCTGTCGCGCGCACAGGTCTATGTGCTGCAGTCCCTGACCGACGAAGAGCTCAGGCAGCTGCTGCAGCGTGCGCAGGAAAAGGCCCTGGGCGGCCTGCAGTTCGACGACCTGGCGCGGGACACCATCATCGGCTATGCCGATGGCGACGCCCGGCGGTTCCTGAACCTGCTGGAGCAATGCCAGACGGCGGCGGGCGCTGCAGGCGTCACCCGGATCGATGCCGAATTCGTGCAGAACGCGCTGACCCTGAATGCCAGGCGCTTCGACAAGGGGGGCGACAACTTCTACGACCAGATCTCGGCCCTGCACAAGTCCGTGCGCGGCTCCCATCCGGATGCAGCGCTCTACTGGCTCACCCGCATGCTCGACGGCGGCGCCGATGCGCGCTACCTGTCGCGGCGCATCGTGCGCATGGCCTGGGAAGACATAGGCCTGGCCGATCCGCGCGCCATGCAGATCGCCAACGATGCGGCCCTGACCTACGAGCGCCTGGGCAGCCCTGAAGGCGAGCTGGCCCTGGGCCAGGCCGTCATCTATCTGGCCATGGCTCCCAAGAGCAACGCCGGCTACAACGCCTACAACAAGGCCCGGGCCTTCGTGAAGCAGGACAGGAGCCGCGAGGTGCCCGTGCACCTGCGCAACGCGCCCACCAAGCTCATGAAGGAGCTGGGCTACGGCCATAAATACCGCTACGCGCACGACGAGCCCAACGCCTACGCGGCCGGCGAGACCTATCTGCCCGAGGGCATTGCGGAGCCGGGCTGGTACCAGCCCGTGCCACGGGGCCTGGAGATCAAGATCGGCGAGAAGCTGGCCGTGCTGCGCAAGTGGGATGAAGAGGCTGGCGGCGGCGGCGCATAGCCGAATCCCGTGAGAGCAGGCCGGGGCTGGAGCCAGGGCTAGGCGCCCGGGCCGGGCTCCACCGTCACATCCCGCGCGTGCAAGGGAGCGTGGCAGTGCGAGCAGACGATCAGGGGATCGAACGTGTGGCCGCACACCGAATGCCGGTGCAGCAGGGGCCGGCCTTCCTCGCCGGACATGTGCACATCGCCCCAGTGCACGATGGCCATGACCACGGGATGCAGGTCCAGTCCCTTGGACGTGAGGCGGTACTCGTGCCGCACCGGCGCCTCCTGGTAGGCCACCTTCTTGAGCACGCCGGCCTCGACCAGCCTGGCCAGCCTGTCCGACAGCATGGGGCGTGAAATGCCCAGGCGCCCCAGGAATTCATCGAAGCGGCGCACTCCCAGAAAGCAGTCGCGCAGCACCAGCAGCGTCCAGCGGTCACCGATGACCGAGACCGTGCGTGCGATGGAGCAGCGCTCCTCTTCCAGTTCGTTCCATTTCATTGGGCAGTTCCCCGCTTGACGGGTTCAGATTTTAAACCTACTGTGCATAAAGTTCAAAAAATGAACTTACTTCTTCATCCACGGAGATTCCATGACCGACAAGAAAGCCATCCTCGTCATCGGTGCCGGTGACGCCACGGGCGGGGCGATTGCCCGGCGCTTTGCGCGCGAAGGCTATATCGCCTGCGTCACCCGCCGCGATGCCGACAAACTCCAGCCGCTGGTCGAGCAGATCCGCGCCGCAGGGGGTGAAGCCCATGGTTTTGGCAGCGACGCGCGCAAGGAAGAGGAAATGGTGGCCCTGGTGCAGAAGATCGAGGCCGAGATCGCACCCATCGAGGTCGCCGTCTTCAACATCGGCGCCAATGTGCGCTTCGGCATCACCGAAACCACGGCGCGCGTCTACTTCAAGGTCTGGGAGATGGCCTGCTTCGCCGGCTTTCTGATGGGGCGGGAGGCGGCCAGGGTGATGCTGCCGCGCGGCCGGGGCACCATCATCTTCACGGGCGCCACGGCCAGCTTGCGCGGGCGCGAGGGCTTTGCCGCGTTTGCCGGTGCCAAGCACGGCCTGCGCGCCCTGGCGCAGAGCATGGCGCGCGAACTCTGGCCCAAGGGCATCCATGTGGCCCATCCCGTGATCGACGGCGCCATAGACACCGAATTCATCCGCAGCAATTTCCCCGAGCGCTATGCCCTCAAGGAGCAGGGCGGCATCCTCAATCCCGAGCACATTGCCGACCTCTACTGGCAACTGCACCAGCAGCCGCGCGACGCCTGGACGCACGAGACCGAGATCCGTCCCTGGATGGAGCCGTGGTGAGCCGCCTTGCCTTATCGCATCGTCACTTCCTCCCACTCCCGCAGGCCACGCCATGAACACCAAGGTGCAATTTCTCTTCGACTTCGGCAGCCCCAACGCCTATCTCTGCCACCAGGTCATTCCCCGGATCGAGGCGCGCAGCGGCATCCGCTTCGAATATGTGCCTGTCCTGCTGGGAGGCCTGTTCAAGCTGGCCAACAACCGCTCCCCGGCCGAGGCCAATGCCGACATTCCCAACAAGCGCGCCTATGAGGCGCTGGAGCTGCAGCGCTTCGTGCACAGGCACAGCCTCACGCGCTTCCGGATGAATCCTCACTTTCCCGTGAACACCCTGCAGATCATGCGTGGGGCCGTGGCCGCCCAGGACATGGGCTGCTTCGAGCGCTATGTCGATGCGGTGTTCTCCAGCATGTGGGAGAAGGGCTGCAAGATGGACGATGCCCAGGTGATCGGCACCGAGCTGTCCGGGGCGGGTCTGGACGCCCCAGCCCTGATTGCCGCAAGCCAGACGCCAGAAGTCAAGGCCCGGCTGCTGGCAAATACCGAGCAGGCCTTCCACCGTGGCGCTTTCGGAGCGCCCACCTTTTTTGTTGGCGACGAGATCTATTTCGGCAAGGACCGCCTGCGCGATGTGGAGGAAGAAGCGCTGCGGGCCTGAAGCCAGCCTCAGGCCGACCGTCCGTCGTAGCGCGTGATGCGCAAGGCTTCGGCATCCACGCCTTCCAGGCAGCGCACGTTGACGGCCGCCATGTGCCGGCCCTTGGGATCGGTGGCTTCGCCGAAAGGGTGGATGCCGCAGGTCGGGCAGAAGCGGTGCTGGATCAGATGCCGGTGGAAGGTGTAGGAGCGCATCTGCTCCTCGGGCGTGCTCAGCTGCAGCTGTTCGCGGGGCACGAACCACATGAGGGCGCCCTTGCGCGCGCAGATGGAGCAGTTGCAGGCCATGACCTGGGTGAGTTCGCCTTCCACATCGAAAGCGATGCCGCCGCAGTGGCAGCTGCCGTGGTATTTCATCGGGGTTCTCCGTGGCCACCGCTTGCTGGCGGCACTGTCGTTGATGGTAGGAGTTCATGCTGGCTGCGGCAAATTGCTGCAGTGCTACATAAGAGCGCGTGGCTTGTAAAGCCTCGGGAAACCCCGCTGCAACAAGGCGTTGCAGGCCACCGGGGGGTGCCTAGAATCGCCCATCCCCTGCGGCTTCCTGATCACAAGCCGGGATGCGGCAGGAGAGCTTCCACCACCATGGCATTGCTGGCTCCGTTCGTTTGGATGCGAGGCACGCTGAATGTCTCCATCCTGAGCAAAAGGGGAGAGCGCATATGGACATACTGCTTCAGCAGGTCATCAACGGATTGGTCCTGGGCAGCATGTATGCCCTGATCGCCCTGGGCTACACCATGGTGTACGGCATCATCCAGCTCATCAACTTCGCCCATGGCGAGGTGCTCATGGTCGGGGCGCTGACCAGCTGGAGCTGCATAGGCCTGATGCAGGAGGCCATGCCGGGCGCACCGGGCTGGCTGATCCTGCTGCTGGCGACGGTGATCGCCTGCGTGGTGGCCGCCGCACTGAATTTCGTGATCGAGAAAGTGGCCTACCGGCGCCTGCGCAGCAGCCCGCGCCTGGCGCCCCTGATCACGGCCATCGGCGTCTCGCTGCTGCTGCAGACGCTGGCCATGATCATCTGGAAGCCCAACTACAAGGCCTATCCCACGCTGCTGCCGAGCACGCCCTTCGAGATCGGCACGGCGGTGATCACGCCCACCCAGATCCTGGTGCTGGTGGTCACGGCGATTGCGCTGGCTGCGCTGACCTACCTGGTCAACTACACCAAGCTCGGGCGCGCCATGCGGGCCACGGCCGAGAATCCGCGCGTGGCGGCCTTGATGGGTGTCAAGCCTGACATGGTGATCTCTGCCACCTTCATCATCGGCGCCGTGCTGGCGGCCATCGCGGGCATCATGTACGCCTCCAACTACGGCACGGCCCACCACACCATGGGCTTTCTGCCGGGGCTCAAGGCCTTCACGGCGGCCGTGTTCGGCGGCATCGGCAACCTGGCGGGCGCCGTGGTCGGCGCCATGCTGCTGGGGCTGATCGAGTCCATTGGCTCGGGCTACATCGGTGATCTCACGGGCGGCGTGCTGGGCAGCCACTACACCGACATCTTCGCCTTCATCGTGCTCATCATCATCCTGACGCTGCGCCCCTCGGGCCTGCTGGGTGAGCGTGTGGCCGACCGCGCCTGAGGAGAGACGCATGAACAGCAAGAAGACCGTGCAATGGATTCTGGGCGGCCTGGCGCTGATGGTGCTGCCGCTGGTGCTGCAGTACTTCGGCAATGCCTGGGTGCGCATCGCCGACCTGGCGCTGCTCTATGTGCTGCTGGCACTGGGCCTGAACGTGGTGGTGGGCTATGCAGGCCTGCTGGACCTGGGCTACGTGGCGTTCTACGCCGTGGGCGCCTACATGTTTGCGCTGATGGCCTCGCCGCATCTGGCGGAGACCTTCGAGGGCTTTGCCGCCATGTTCCCGGACGGGCTGCATACCTCCATCTGGCTGGTGATACCGCTGGCGGCGCTGCTGGCGGGCATCACGGGAATACTGCTGGGCATCCCGGTGCTCAAGCTGCGCGGAGACTACCTGGCCATCGTCACGCTGGGCTTCGGCGAGATCATCCGCATCTTCATGAACAACCTGGACCAGCCGGTCAACATCACCAACGGCCCCAAGGGCATAGGCCAGATCGACTCGGTCAAGATTCTGGGGCTGGACCTGGCCAAGCGCCAGGAGATCTTCGGCTACGACATCAGCTCGGTCACGCTGTACTACTACCTGTTCCTCTTCCTGGTGCTGGTCAGCATCGTGATCTGCTGGCGCCTGCAGGACTCGCGCATAGGCCGCGCCTGGATGGCCATCCGCGAGGACGAGATCGCCGCCAAAGCCATGGGCATCAACACGCGCAACATGAAGCTGCTGGCCTTCGGCATGGGCGCTTCCTTCGGTGGTGTCTCGGGCGCCATGTTCGCGGCCTTCCAGGGCTTCGTCTCTCCCGAGTCGTTCAGCCTCATGGAGTCCATCATGATCGTGGCCATGGTGGTGCTCGGCGGCCTGGGCCATCTGCCCGGCGTGATCCTGGGTGCGGTGCTGCTGTCGGCCCTGCCCGAGGTGCTGCGCTATGTGGCCGGTCCCCTGCAGCAGATGACCGATGGGCGGCTCGATGCCTCCATCCTGCGCCAGCTGCTGATCGCGCTGGCCATGATCGTCATCATGCTGATGCGTCCGCGCGGCCTGTGGCCGTCGCCCGAGCATGGCAAGAACCTGCCGCACCAGTCCTGAGCATGGAGAAACCGCAGATGGCGAATACGGCAGACAACAGCTCCAGCGCTCCGGTGCTCAGGGTTTCGGGCATTTCCAAACGCTTCGGCGGGCTGCAGGCGCTGTCCGATGTGGGCATGACCATTGGCCGGGGCCAGGTCTACGGACTGATCGGACCCAATGGCGCGGGCAAGACCACCTTCTTCAACGTGATCACGGGCCTGTACACGCCCGACAGCGGCAGTTTCGAGCTGGCCGGCAAGGCCTACGAGCCCACGGCCGTGCACAAGGTGGCCAAGGCCGGCATTGCGCGCACCTTCCAGAACATCCGGCTGTTTGCCGAGATGACGGCGCTGGAGAACGTGATGGTCGGGCGCCATGTGCGCACGCACTCGGGCCTGATCGGCGCGGTGCTGCGCACGCGCGGCTTCAAGGCCGAGGAGGCCGCCATCCGCGCGCGCGCCCGTGAATTGCTGGACTACGTGGGCATCTCCAAGTACGCGGACTTCAAGGCCCGCACGCTGAGCTACGGCGACCAGCGGCGCCTGGAGATCGCGCGGGCCCTGGCCACCGACCCGCAGCTGATCGCGCTGGACGAGCCTGCCGCCGGCATGAATGCCACCGAGAAAGTGCAGCTGCGCGAGCTGATCGACCGCATCCGCCGCGACCAGCGCACCATCTTGCTGATCGAGCACGACGTGAAGCTGGTCATGGGCCTGTGCGACCGCGTCACCGTGCTCGACTATGGCAAGCCCATTGCCGAAGGCACGCCGGCCGAGGTGCAGAAGAACGACAAGGTGATCGAAGCCTATCTGGGCACGGGAGGACACTGAACCATGGGCGAGCAAGAGCAAGACAAGGGCGTGTCCCCTCCGGTGCTGCTGAAGGTCGAGGGCCTGAAGGTGGCCTATGGCGGCATTCAGGCCGTCAAGGGTGTGGACTTCGAGGTGCGCCAGGGCGAGCTGGTCTCGCTGATCGGCTCCAACGGTGCGGGCAAGACCACGACCATGAAGGCCGTCACGCGCAGCCTGCAGATGGCGGACGGCGACGTGCACTACCTGGGCCGCAGCATCCGCAACGTGGGCGCCTGGGATCTGGTGGCCCAGGGCCTGGTCATGGTGCCGGAGGGGCGCGGCGTGTTCGCGCGCATGACCATCACCGAGAACCTGCTCATGGGCGCCTACACGCGCAACGACAAGGCCGGCATTGCCGCCGACATCGAGCGCATGTTCGGCATCTTCCCGCGTCTGAAGGAGCGCCGCGACCAGCTGGCCGGCACCATGTCGGGTGGCGAGCAGCAGATGCTGGCCATGGCGCGCGCGCTGATGAGCCAGCCCAAGGTGCTGCTGCTGGACGAGCCCTCCATGGGCCTGTCGCCCATCATGGTGGACAAGATCTTCGAGGTGGTGAGCGACGTGCACGGCCTGGGCGTGACCCTTGTGCTGGTCGAGCAAAATGCCAGCCGTGCGCTGGCGCTGGCCGATCGCGGCTATGTGATGGAGTCCGGCCTGATCACCATGACGGGACCCGGCCAGACCCTGCTCAGCGACCCGCGCGTGCGGGCTGCCTATCTGGGCGAGTGAGCGCCACGGCTGCCGTGAGCGCGGGGATGGATGGAATGCCCCGTGCCACTGACGGGATATGGCAAAAATATGACGATTTGATGAAGATTCATCAAGCGTCGATCGGTGCGAGACTTTGCGTATTTGTGCGATGGAATGGGTTATTCGAGGAAATTCGCGCAAAAAGGCAATTTTTGGAAAGAAATCGAAAATCGGCCCTGCCCAGTGCCGGACGCGATAATTTGGGTTTCCCCGCGTCGGGCTGCACATCACATGAACTGGCTCCAACACATCCCCGTCGGGCTGCAGACCGTGGTCCTGCTGGCCATGAGCAATGTCTTCATGACCTTCGCCTGGTATGGCCACCTGAAGAACCACGCCTCGTCGCCCTGGTACGTGGCAGCCCTTGTCAGCTGGGGCATCGCGCTGTTCGAGTACCTGCTGCAGGTGCCCGCCAACCGCATAGGCCACACGCAGTTCAGCGTGGCGCAGCTCAAGATCATCCAGGAGGTGATCACGCTGGCGGTGTTCGCGCCCTTTGCCGTGCTCTACCTGAACCAGCCGCTCAAATGGGACTTCCTCTGGGCCGGGCTGTGCATGGTGGGCGCGGTGTACTTTATTTTTCGCAGCGGCTGACAGGGCGGCGCGCCGGCGCGCAAAAACGCGCCTGGGACTCAAGAGTACACTTCGCCCCGTTCAAGCCGGGAAGCCATGCCAAGCATCCGCAATGTGACGCAGTGAGTCGCCTGGTTCCCCCTGTTTCCCGGTAAGGAGCATTCATGCTTTTTGGCAAGTTATTGCCGCGCGAAGGCAATTTTTTCGAGATGTTCAACCAGCATGCCGATCGCATCGTCGAAGCCGCGCATGCCTTCTCGCAGCTTGTCGCCAACTACAACGATCCTCATCTTCGCGAGAAGTACAACGAGGACGTGAACAACGCCGAGCGTGCCGCAGACCGCGTGACGCACGACGTCACCAAGGCGCTGCACAAGACCTTCATCACGCCGCTGGACCGCGAGCACATCCACTCGCTGATCAACACCATGGACGACGTGGCCGACCTGATCCAGGACTCGGCCGAGACCATGGCGCTGTACGACGTGCGCCACATGACGGAAGAGATCACGCGCCTGACGGACCTGTGCGTGCGCTGCTGCGAGCGGCTGCGCGATGCGGTCAAGCTGCTGTCGCGCATCTCCGATCCCTCGGTGGTGGACGCGGCGATGAAGACCTGCGAGGAAATCGACCGCCTCGAATCGGACGCCGACCGCGTGATGCGCTCGGCCATGAGCAAGCTGTTCCGCGAAGAGCCCGATGTGCGCGAAGTCATCAAGCTCAAGGCCATCTACGAGCTGCTGGAGACGGTGACCGACCGCTGCGAGGACGTGGCCAACCTGATCGAGGGCATCGTCCTCGAGAATTCCTGAGCCCTCGCGGAGTCGTTTCTCTATGGAATCCGTACAAGCGGCCCTGTGGGTCGTGATCCTGCTGGTGGTGCTGGCCCTGCTGTTCGACTTCATGAACGGCTTCCACGATGCTGCCAACTCGATCGCCACCGTGGTCTCCACGGGCGTGCTCAAGCCCACGCAGGCCGTGGCCTTCGCGGCCTTCTTCAACGTGGTGGCGGTCTTTGTCTTTCACCTGAGCGTGGCAGCCACCGTGGGCAAGGGGATCGTGCAGCCCGGCATCGTCGACACGCATGTGGTCTTCGGTGCCCTGGTCGGTGCCATTGCCTGGAACGTGATCACCTGGCACTACGGCATCCCCAGCAGTTCCTCGCATGCGCTGATCGGCGGCATCGTGGGCGCGGTGATGGCCAAGGCCGGCGCAGGCGCACTGATTGCCAGCGGCATCGGGAAGACCGTGGCCTTCATCTTCGTCTCGCCGCTGCTGGGCTACCTGCTAGGCTCGCTGATGATGGTGCTGGTGGCCTGGGTCTGCCGGCGCGCCGCGCCCAACAGGGTGGACCGCTGGTTCCGCAGGCTGCAGCTGGTCTCCGCCGGTGCCTATAGCCTGGGCCACGGCGGCAATGACGCGCAAAAGACCATCGGCATCATCTGGCTGCTGCTGATCGCCACCGGTTATGCCAATGCCGGCGACGCCGAGCCGCCGCTGTGGACCATCGTCAGCTGCTACCTGGCCATCGGCCTGGGAACCATGTTCGGCGGCTGGCGCATCGTCAAGACCATGGGTCAGAAGATCACCAAGCTCAAGCCCGTGGGCGGCTTCTGCGCCGAAAGCGGTGGTGCACTGACGCTGTTCTTTGCAACCTTCCTGGGCGTGCCGGTCTCGACCACGCACACCATCACCGGCGCCATCGTCGGCGTGGGCTCCACCCAGCGCGCCAGCGCCGTGCGCTGGGGCGTGGCAGGCAACATCGTCTGGGCCTGGGTGCTGACGATCCCTGCCAGCGCCTTCGTGGCATCGATTGCCTACTGGATCAGCCTGCAGCTGTATTGAGCCGGGGCTGCTGCCGCCAAAAAGAAAGACCGCTCATGGCGGTCTTTCTTTTTTCGGGGGAGGCGTTGGCTGCGCCTCACTGCGAAATCTTGCGCGCCTCCTCCACCTGGTGCTCGAAGTAGTGCTGGAAACTGTAGGCAATGCTGGCCATGAGCACGGCGGCGCCCAGCATCAGCGACAGCGCAATGGCAAAGATGGTTGACCAGCCCGTGCGTCCGGCCTGCGCCTGCACGTCAATGCCGGGGTTGTGGCGCCGGTTCCAGGCTTCGGTATCGGTCAGCCCGTAGAGGATGGCGCGCAGCGCGCAGCCGGCGATGGTGAAGCCCAGCAGCGGAATCAGCAGCCAGCTGAGCTGGTCGTCCTGTCCCAGTTGCTGCACGCGTTCGATGCCGTACACGCCCAGCGCCGTGGGCACGGGCAGCAGCCAGCCCAGCCAGTCGCCGAGCCCATGCAGGTAAAAGCGATGCAGCCCCAGCGGCCCGCCCACAAAGGCCAGCCAGGCGGCCAGTGTCTTGTTCCTGGGGCGGGGAGCCCGGTCGGCGCCGGTGGTCTGGGGCAGGGGCGTGCTGGGTCGGTTCATGCGCCCATTATTCGGGCGAACTGCGGTCGCCGTCTCCCAGGGTCTTCTCCATGAGCACGATGTCCAGCCAGCGGCCGAACTTCCATCCCATGGAGCGCAGCGTGCCCGCAGGGGTGAAGCCTGCAGCGCGGTGCACCCCGATGGAGCCGGCATTGGCCGAGTCGCCGATCACCGCCAGCAGCTTGCGCACGCCGGCCGCCTCGCAGTCGTGCGACAGCGCATCGATCAACAGGCGGCCCACGCCCTGGCCGCGTGCCGCGTCATGCACATAGATGGAATCCTCGGCAGAAAAACGATAGGCCGGGCGCGGCTTGAACCAGTTGGCGTAGGCAAAGCCCAGCACCTGGCCCTGTGCGTCCACGGCGACCAGATAGGGCAGGCCCTTGGCCAGCACATCCGCGCGGCGCGTGGCCATGTCGGCTTCGGAAGGGGGATCGGTCTCGAACGTTCCTGTGCCATGCAGCACGTGGTGGCGGTAGATGGCGGTGATGGCAGCGAGATCGCTGTACTGGCTTGGGCGGATGGTAGGCATGAGAAAAGAAGTTCGATATAATCGCTGGTTTTACGGCGTGTCGCTGGCCGGGTGGCCATGTCGCGTGTCTCAAACGCCGCAAAACTCTGTGCAGCCATTTATTGTGTGTTAATTACGTGGTGGCTGCGCCACCCGAAGGAAAATCATGGTCGTCATTCGACTCTCTCGCGGCGGTTCCAAGGCCCGTCCGTTCTACAACATCGTTGCTGCTGACAAGCGCGTTCGCCGCGATGGTTCGTTCATCGAACGTCTGGGCTTCTACAACCCCAACGCCCGTGGTGGCGAAGAGGGTCTGCGCGTTGCTCTGGACCGCGTGAACTACTGGAAGGGCGTTGGCGCGCAGGCTTCCGAGACCGCAGAGCGCCTGATCAAGCAGGCCACCCAGAAGACTGCTGCTTAATCCAGCACCCCTTCTGAAATCGGGTTCCGTTGGCTTGTCTGACGGGGCCCGTTTTTGTTTTCCCCCTCCGGATCGCCTTGCACCGATCTGCATTGACCGTCCACCTACTGCCTACCGACTGCCATGAGCCACATGCCTGAACTCGAAGCCAGCGTCCTGCCTGCCGATGCCGTGGAGGTCGGGCGCATCGCCGATGCCTGGGGCATCAAGGGCTGGTTCAAGGTGGCGGCCTTCAGTTCCGACCCCGAGGCCCTGTTCACGGCCAAGCAGTGGTATCTGCAGCCCGCCGAAAAAGGCGCCCGGCAGTTCACCGGAACCGTGCTGCTGCCGGTCAAGCAGGCGCGCGTGCACTCCGACTCCGTCGTCGCCACCTCGCCCGCCGTGAACGACCGCAACGCTGCCGAGGCCCTGCGCGGTGCACGCATCTTCGTGGCGCGCAGCGATTTTCCGCAGCCCGAGGATGGCGAGTATTACTGGGTCGACCTGCTGGGCCTGTCCGTGGTCAACCGCGAAGGCGTGGCCCTGGGCATCGTCCGAGACCTGCTGTCCACCGGCCCGCAGACCGTGCTGGTGCTGGCCTATGAAGAGGATGGCAAGGAGCGCGAGCGCATGATTCCCTTTGTCGACGCCTATGTGGACAAGGTGGATCTGCCGGGCAAGACCATCGTTGCCGACTGGCAGCCCGACTACTGATCGCCGACATCCATGCGCTTCGACATCCTCACGCTGTTTCCCGAGCTGTTCACGCCGTTTCTCGAAAGCGGCGTGACGCGCCGGGCCTATGCCTCGGGCCAGGTCGGCGTGCACCTGTGGAATCCGCGCGACCATGCCCAGGGCAACTACCGGCGCGTGGACGACCGCCCCTTCGGCGGCGGGCCGGGCATGGTGATGATGGCCGAGCCGCTGCAGCGCTGCCTGGAGGCGGCGCAGCAGGCGCGCCGCGACGCGGGCGAGACCGAGCCGGCGCCGGTGGTGCTGTTTTCGCCGATAGGCACGACGCTGCGCCACTGCGTGGTCGCCGACTGGGCGCAGGGGCAGGGTGCCATCTTGCTGTGCGGCCGCTACGAGGGGTTGGACCAGCGCTTCATCGATGCCCATGTCACGCACCAGCTGAGCCTGGGCGACTTCGTGCTCTCCGGTGGCGAGATTGCCGCCATGGCCTTGCTCGATGCCGTGGCCCGGTTGCAGCCCGGCGTGCTCAACGACGAGGGCAGCTTCCAGCAGGACAGCTTCAATCCCGCGCTCGACGGCCTGCTCGATTGCCCGCACTACACGCGCCCCGAAGTCTGGGAAGGGCGCGAAGTGCCGGCGCCGCTGTTGTCTGGGCACCACGCGCAGATCGAGCGCTGGCGCCGCGACCAGCGCCTGTCCATCACGGCCAGGCACCGGCCCGAGCTGATAGAGCAGGCGCGCGCCCAGGGCCTGCTCAATGCCAAGGACGAGGGGTTTTTGGCAAAAAACGCCGCCGGGCTATAATCCGCGATTCTTCGATCCTCTATCCGGCCGCTGCTACGAACAAAGCAGCCATGGCGCCAATCCCGGCGCTTGCCAATCCTGGCGCGGACAAGATCGATTGGATGTTGACCATGAATCTGATCCAGACCCTCGAGCAAGAGGAAATCGCCCGTCTGAACAAGACCATCCCCCAGTTCGCCCCCGGTGACACCGTCATCGTGAGCGTGAACGTGGTCGAAGGCAGCCGCAAGCGCGTGCAGGCCTACGAAGGCGTCGTGATCGCCAAGCGCAACCGTGGCCTGAACAGCGGCTTCACCGTGCGCAAGATCTCCAGTGGTGAAGGCGTGGAGCGTACGTTCCAGACCTACTCGCCCCTGATCGCCGGCATCGAAGTCAAGCGTCGCGGTGATGTGCGTCGTGCCAAGCTGTACTACCTGCGCGAGCGCAGCGGCAAGTCGGCCCGCATCAAGGAAAAGCTGCCGTCGCGTGTCAAGGTTTCTGCCGAAGCCTGAGCACCTGCGTCACAGCTGGAAAGCCGCTACAGTCGCCTGTAGCGGCTTTTTTGTTGCCCGGTCGTTTCTCACCACATTCCTTCATTCGTGTCCTCTCTGCCCGATACCGCCATACCCGTGCCGACCGGCGGCCCGACGCCAGCGGCCGTCGCCTCGGTCGCCGACCCGCGCATGGCGCAACTGGTGGGCAGGGACAGCCACCTGCCCGCCGTGCCTCTGGAGGCCCGCGCGCCGGATGCCCTGCGCCAGCGCTTTGCGCGGCCGCCCCGCTGGGCTCCCGAGGTGGTGTGCGAGAAACGCTTCAGCGATCGCCAGCCCACCGATGCCGCCGTGCTCGTGCCCATCGTGCTGCGCTCCGAGCCCACGGTGCTGCTGACCGAACGCACGGCCCATCTGTCCACGCATTCGGGCCAGGTGGCCTTTCCGGGTGGCAAGCGCGATCCTGAGGATGTGTCTGCCCAGGCCACGGCCCTGCGCGAGGCGCAGGAGGAAGTCGGGCTTGCTGCCGGCGATGTGGAAGTGTTGGGCAACCTGCCCATCTACACCACGGGCACGGCCTTTCTGATCACGCCGGTGGTGGCCCTGGTCGATCCCCGGGCGCGCCTGCATCCCAATCCCTACGAGGTGGCGGACGTGTTCGAGGTGCCGCTGTCCTTTTTGCTCGATCCTGCCAACCATGAGCGCCACGCCATGGTCTGGAACGGCGTGCCGCGCGAATGGTTTGCCATGCCCTACCAGGATGGAGACCGCCAGCGCTACATCTGGGGCGCCACGGCCGGCATGCTGCGCAATCTTTACCGATTCCTGTCGGCCTGATGCCCGGATGGGGTGCCGTGCCACCCCGGGGTCACGGGCCTGCCCGCATGCGCCAGTATGATGGCCGGATGAGTTTCTTTGCCATTCTGATCGCCTTGCTGATCGAGCAGGCGCGCCCCCTGACGCCGGCCAACCTGGTGCACACAGGCTATAGGGCCTGGACGGTTTCGGTGCGCCGCAACTTCGATGCCGGCCAGGCGCACCACGGCTGGCTGGCCTGGACCGTGGCGGTGGCGCTGCCCTGCGTGCTGGTGACAGGCATCTATCTGCTGCTGCTGTGGGGCGTGGGCTGGCCGCTGGCCATGGTCTGGAATGTGGCCGTGCTCTACGTCACGCTGGGCTTTCGCCAGTTCAGCCACCACTTCACGCGCATCCGCGATGCGCTGGATGCAGGTGACGAGTACGCGGCGCGCGAAGCCCTCGCCCACTGGCAGCAGGTGGACGCCAGCGAAGTGCCCCGCAGCGAGGTGGTGCGCCATGTGATCGAGTACTCGGTGCTGGCGGCGCATCGCCATGTGTTTGGCGTGCTGTTCTGGTTCTCTGCACTGGCGGCGCTGGGCCTGGGTCCGCTGGGTGCCGTGTTCTACCGCATGACCGAGCACCTGTCGCGCTCCTGGTCGCGCAAGGGCCTGCTGGGTGGCAGCCAGGTCAGTGTCCAGTTGCAGCACGCCTCACGGTTGGCCTGGACCGTGATCGACTGGCTGCCCGCACGGCTGACGGCTCTTTCCTTTGCCGTGGTCGGCAGTTTCGAGGAGGCCATCGAGGGCTGGCGCTTCCATGCCCAGCGCTTTCCCAACGACAACGACGGCGTGATCCTGGCCGCCACCTCGGGCGCCATCAACGTGCGCCTGGGCGGCGAGGCACTCAAGCGCCGCGAGGGCATCTCGGTGACCCGGGACGACGGCGAGGAGATCGACCTCGACGTGGACAGCGAAGCCACGCCGGGCCGTGAGCCCGAGATCGGCCACCTGCGCAGCGTGGTCGGCCTGGTCTGGCGCTCGGTCGTGGTCTGGCTGCTGCTGCTGGCGCTGCTGTCGCTGGCGCGCCTGTTGGGCTGAGTGCGGAGCCTGCGGGCGAGTCCTGGATGACGCCCCTTTGGAGGCGTCGTTTCCTCCCTCCCGGAGCGGCCCGGTGGCGTTTGGGGGAGGCTCAATACTTCGTGGCCTGACTCAACTCATCAAACAGCTCGGCATAGATGCAGTACCGGTTGGCACTGATGTCATGGTCGGCGTCCATGCCGTGTTCCTCATCCTCCACGCGCGGCATGACCGCGCATCCGGGCTCGTGCAGGTGGGTGCAGTTGTAGAACTTGCATTCCTGCGCATGGGCGCCGATGTCGGGCATGCAGCGGGGCAGGTCGGTGGGTTCGATGTGGCGCAGGCCGAACTCCTGGAAGCCCGGCGAGTCGATCAGGGCTGTCGTGCGCTCCTCGTCCATCCAGTACCAGCTGGTCGTGGTGGTCGTGTGCTTGCCGGAGTTCAGTGCCTGCGAGATCTCGTTGGTGGCCGCGCGTGCGCCGGGGACCAGCAGGTTGATCAGGGTGCTCTTTCCCGAGCCGGAAGGGCCCAGCACCAGCGTGGCCTTGCCCTTGAGGTGCTTCATCAGCAGCTGCCGATCGGCCTCGCCCTCATTGGCCAGCGACAGCGACAGCACCTCGTAGTGCGGCTTTTCCTGGCCCAGGTACATCTCGCGATAAGGCTCCAGGCGCTCCCAGGCGTCGGCAAAGGGCTCGGCCAGGTCACGCTTGTTGAGGGCAATCAGGGGCTTGATGTGGGTGGCTTCGGCAGTGATCAGGGCGCGGGCCAGCTGGCTTTCGGAGAAGACCGGCTCGGCGGCGATCAGGATCAGCACCTGGTCGATGTTGGCTGCAAAGGACTTGGTGCGTATCTCGTCCTGCCGGTAGAACAGGTTGCGCCGCTCCAGCACCTTTTCTATGGTGCCTTCCTCCCCCTGGCCTGGGGGCGGAAGTTGCCAGCGCACGCGGTCGCCCACCACGGTCTGGCTCTTCTTGCCGCGCGGGTGGCAGATGTGGCGCGAGCCGTCTTCGGTCTCGACCACGCAATGGCGGCCATGGCTGGAGACGACCAGGCCTTCGTGCAGTGCGGAGCGCTCAGCCATGGGTCAGCGGGGTGCGATTCATGGGCGCGTCAGCAACGCATCGATGCGGCGTGCGCATTCGATGTCGGTGGACGAGATGCCGTTCACGTCATGCGTGTTCAGGCGTACACCGCAGCGGCCGTAGCTGACGGTCAGGTCGGGATGGTGGTCCTGCTGGTGGGCGATCAGGGCCAGCGCATTCACGAAGGCCATGGTCTCGTAGTAGTTGGCGAAGGCGTAGCTCTTGGCGATGGCATCGCCATCGAGCTGCCAGCCCGGCAGGGCGGCCAGTGCGGTGTGCAGTTCGTCGGAAGTCAGCGCGCGGCGCTGCTGGTTGGACCAGTCCTGTTGTTGCAAGCGTTGTGTGCTCATGGTGAGTGCGTATGGTTCAGGTCGGAGAGGGCATGCGCGCCAGCCGGGCGAGGGCGGGCGGATGCGAGTAGTAAAAGCTCACGTACCAGGGATCGGGCGTGAGCGTTGAAGCATTGTCCTCGTACAGCTTGAGCAGTGCCGAGGCCAGGTGGGCGCCGCTGGCCTGTTGCATGGCGTAGGCATCGGCTTCGAACTCGTCGCGGCGCGACAGGGCCGAGAACAGTGGGGTGACAAAGAAGCTGAACACCGGCACGGCCAGCAGGAACAGCAGCAGCGCCACGGCCTCGTTGCCGGCGCCGATGCCGCTGTGTCCCAGCGCAAGGTCCAGACCCGGACGGACGCCCAGGCCCAGGTAGAACCACAGCTGCTGCGACAGCCAGCCCAGCAGCGCAAAGCCCGCCAGGCTGGCGGCAAACATCAGCAGCATGCGCTTGAGGATGTGGCGGTGCTTGAAATGGCCCAGCTCATGCGCGAGCACGGCCTCCACCTCGTCGGCGTCCAGCTGCTTGAGCAAGGTGTCGAAGAACACCACGCGCTTGGAGTGGCCGAAGCCCGTGAAATAGGCATTGGCATGTGCCGAGCGGCGGCTGCCGTCCATCACGAACAGGCCCTTGGCCGTGAAGCCGCAGCGCTGCATCAGTGCGCTCACGCGCTCCTTGAGCGGGCCGTCCTCCAGTGGATCGAACTTGTTGAACAGCGGTGCGATGAAGGTCGGGAAGATCCACATCAGCAGCAGGTTGAAGCCCGTCCAGACGGCCCATGCCCAGAGCCACCACAGGTCGCCGGCCGAACCCATGAGCCACAGGATCAGTGCCGCAATCGGAAGGCCGATGGCTGCGCCCATGGCCGTGGACTTGGCGGCATCGGCCAGCCACAGCCGCAGCGTCATCTGGTTGAAGCCGAAGCGCTGCTCCAGCACAAAGGTCTGGTAGAGCGACAGCGGCAGCTCCACCAGGCCGGAGATCAGAGCAAAGCTGGCCAGCAGCGCCAATTGCTGCCACAGGCCGGCGCCCATCCATTCCAGCAACTGCTGGTTGAGTGCATCCAGCCCGCCCAGCAGCGTCCATGCGAGCAGCACCACGGCGCCCAGCGTCATGTCGATCAGGGCAGCGCGTGCCTTCGCCAGTGTGTAGTCGGCGGCCTTCTGGTGGGCGGCCAGGCTGATGCGCTGCGCAAAGGCCTCGGGCACCTGCGCTCTGTGGCCTGCCACATGGCGCACCTGGCGCGAGGCCAGCCAGGCGCGCAGCAGCCACTGGGCCAGCACGGCTGCGGCAAACAGCAGGGAAAGCGTCGATGAAAAATCGGGGTTGAAGACCATGTGGCCGCAGTGTAGGCGACAATTTGGGCCATGTCCGAAGCCTCCAGCGCCTGCATTCCCGTCCCCGCCGAATCCGGCACGCCCGTCACCCTGAGCAAATCCGACCTCAATCTCGTCTGGCTCGACTGCGAGATGACCGGGCTGCAGCCCGACACCGATCGCATCATCGAGATCGCCGTGGTCGTCACCAGCCCGGACCTTGCCACGCGCATCGAGGGTCCTGTGTTCGCCATCCATCAAAGCGATGCCCTGCTCGACGGCATGGACGCCTGGAACAAGGGCACGCACGGCAGGAGCGGCCTGATCGAGCGCGTCAAGGCATCGACCACCACCGAGGCCGATGCGGAAGCCGCGCTGATCAAGTTCCTGGCGCAGTACGTTCCCAAGGGCAAGGCGCCGCTGTGCGGCAACAGCATTGGCCAGGACCGGCGCTTCATGGAGCGCTACATGCCCAAGCTCAACGACTTCTTTCACTACCGCAACGTTGATGTCAGCACCCTCAAGGAACTGGCCAGGCGCTGGAAGCCCGATGCCTACGCATCCTTCAAGAAGGCCCAGCGCCACACGGCGCTGGCCGATGTGCATGAATCCATCGATGAGCTGGCGCACTATCGCGCACGCCTGCTGAGCGTCTAGCGCCCGGAGCCGGGGCCCTCCGGCCATTTTTGTGCAGGGGGCTTGCGGGAAAACCCCAGGAGTGCGACAATCTACAGCTTGCCTCCATCAACAAGGGGCAATTTGCACATCTCCATCACACAAGGGCTCCTGCGCTGTGTGTCTGAGGTCGATGTCCACAGACCATCCATGAAGGCTTTCATGGATGGCGGGACCATCGGTTTCGGACCAGCCGAAAACGCCCATCCGCCCTTTTGCGAAGGGCCGGTCAAGTCTGACGGTGGATGTTGACCCAACCGTCGAGAAAAGCGTGGCAGATCGCTGACTGCGCGTGCTTTTCGTTAGAGCCATTCATGAACGACATCTCTCAAGAGCAGGGCATCATTGCCGCTGCCGATTCCTCTTTTGCTTGCGCTGCCCAAGCCTCTTCCGTGCTGGACGCCGCCGTTGCCGGTGCCGAGCAGGCCGCCGAGTCGCAGGCCGCTGCTGAAACCGTCGAGGGCGCCGAAGCCGCTCAGGCAGCTCCCGAACTCCCCAACGCCTTCGTCGAGCTGGGCCTGGCTGAAGAGCTGGTCCGCGCCGTTGCCGATCTGGGCTACACCCAGCCCACGGCCGTGCAGGCGCAAGCCATTCCCCTGGCCATGGGCAGTGGTGATCAGGCCTTCATCGACCTGATGGTTTCCAGCCAGACCGGCTCGGGCAAGACCGCCGCCTTCCTGCTGCCCGTGCTGCACACGCTGATCCAGCAAAAGGCTGACGAGGAAGCCGCCATCCGCGCCGAATATGACCGCCAGTGCGCCGAGGCCACTGCCAGCGGCCAGCCCACGCCCAAGCGCAACAAGCGCAAGGACCCCACCAATCCCCGCAACTTCAAGGCGGCCGTTCCCGGCGCCCTGATCCTGTGCCCCACGCGCGAGCTGGCTCAGCAGGTGGCGCATGACGCCATCGAACTGGTCAAGCACTGCCGTGGCATCCGCATTGCCAACGTGGTGGGCGGCATGCCCTACCAGCTGCAGATTGCCAAGCTGCAGAACGCCAACCTCGTGGTGGCCACGCCTGGCCGTCTGCTGGACCTGCAGCGCTCGATGCAGATCAAGCTCGACCAGGTGCAGTTCCTGGTGGTCGACGAGGCCGACCGCATGCTGGACCTGGGCTTCTCGGACGATCTGGCCGAAGTCAACGACCTGACGGCCCAGCGCAAGCAGACCATGATGTTCAGCGCCACCTTCGCGCCCCGCATCCAGCAGCTGGCCATGCGCGTGATGCATGACGGCGGATCGGGCGTGAAGAAGGTCACCATCGACACGCCCCAGGAAAAGCACGCCAACATCAAGCAAGTGCTGTTCTGGGCCGACAACTCCCAGCACAAGCGCAAGCTGCTGGACCACTGGCTGCGCGACACCACC
This sequence comes from Delftia sp. ZNC0008, assembly GCF_000799035.1. Lineage (NCBI taxonomy): Bacteria > Pseudomonadati > Pseudomonadota > Betaproteobacteria > Burkholderiales > Comamonadaceae > Delftia > Delftia sp. ZNC0008. The sequence goes on along the minus strand of NZ_JTKZ01000511.1, from coordinate 5,263 downwards.
ATCAACCAGGCCATCGTCTTCGCATCGACCCAGGTCGAGTGCGACGGCCTGGCCAACGACCTGCAGCAGGACGGCTTCTCGGCCGTGGCGCTGCACGGCGCCCTGAGCCAGGGCCTGCGCAACCGCCGCCTGATGGCGCTGCGCAGCGGCCAGGTGCAGGTGCTGGTGGCGACCGATGTGGCGGCACGCGGCATTGACGTGCCCTCCATCACCCACGTCTTCAACTACGGCCTGCCCATGAAGGCCGAGGACTACACCCACCGCATCGGCCGCACGGGTCGTGCCGGTCGCGAAGGCGTGGCCGTGACGTTCGCGGAATTCCGTGACCGCCGCCGCATTTTCGATATCGAAGGCTACAGCCGTCAGCAATTCAAGGCCGAGGTGATTCCTGGTCTCGAGCCTGCACAGCGCGCACCCAGCAGCAACGAAGGCCGTGGCGGCCGTCGTGGCGGCGGCTTTGAAGGCCGTGGTGGTGATCGCCGAGGCTCCGCCGGCGGTGGTCGTGGTGGTTTCGGTGGCGACCGCGGCTTCGGCGGTGGTGACCGCGAGCGCAGCTTTGGTGATCGCGGTGGCGACCGTGGCTTCGGCCCCCGCCGTGATTCGGAAGGCTATGGCCGCAAGGCCGGCTTCGGCAGCTTCGGTGGCGGCCAGCGTGAAGGCGGCTTCGGCCAGGGTCAGCGCGAAGGCGGCTTTGGCCAGGGCCAGCGCGAAGGCGGCTACAGCCAGGCTCCGCGTGAAGGCGGCTTTGGCCGTGGCGGCGAAGGCCGTGGCTTCGGCGGCGACCGTGGCGCTGCGCGCGGCGGCGACCGTCGTGAGGGTGCTCCCCGCGATGGCGGCCACCGCGATGGCGGCCACCGCGATGGCGGCTTCCGTGGTGCATCCGGTGAGTCGCGTGGCTTCGGCGGTGAATCCCGCGGCGGCTTCGGCGGTGGTGAGCGCCGTCCGGCCTTTGGCAAGAGCGCTCCCAAGCCTTACTCGCCCCAGGGCGGCGATCGCAAGCGCGCCGTGCGCTGATCGATTCCGGCTTTGCATGCAGACCGGCCCTTCGGGGCCGGTTTTTTTTGGGCAATCCGCCTGCCTGCCTGGCGCTGCCTGTGTTCGTGGCGCAGAACCTGCTGTCTGGCGGGCTCTGCGACTGCCATAATCGCGGCGCGGAGGTGCCCTGTGGAGTCTTTGATCGCGTCCAGTGTGGATTTTGAGCACATGTTCGAACTGGCCCCCGTCTCGTTATGGCTGGAGGACTACAGCGCGCTCAAGCGCCTGCTCGACCAGTGGCGAGCACAGGGCGTGACCGATCTGCAGGCGCATTTTTCTGCCCATCCGCAGGCACTGCAGCAGTGCAGTGCCGCGCTCAGGGTGGTTCGCGTCAACCAGCGCACGCTGGACCTGTTCGGCGCCGCGGACCAGCAGACCTTTCTCGACAGCCTGGGCCAGGTGTTCCGTGACGACATGCATGCCGGCCTGGCCTGCGAGCTGCAGGAGCTTTGGAAGGGCTCGCCGACTTTTGCCAACCGCACCGCCAACTACACGCTGGACGGGCGCCGGCTGGACGTGCAGATCCGTGGCCGCATCCTGCCCGGCCATGAGGAGCTTTGGGACTGCGTGCTGGTGTCGCTGGAGGACGTGACGGCCGAGATGCGCAGCACGCGGCAGCTGCACCGCAGCGAGCAGTACTCGCGCGACCTGTTCGAGTACTCGCCCGTGTCGCTGTGGGTCGAGGACTTCAGCTCCATCAAGCGCCTGCTCGACGATGTGCGCGCCCAGGGCATCAGCGATTTCGCCACCTTCCTCAAGGTGCATCCGGAATTCATCTCGCGCTGCATGCAGGAGATTCGCGTCATCGACGTGAACCGCCAGACGCTGCGCATGTTCGGTGCCACCGACAAGCTGCAGCTGCTGAGCCGGCTGGGCCGCATCTTCCGCGATGAAATGATCGACTCCTTTGCCGATCAACTCCAGGACCTGTGGAACGGCAAGCTCGTGCAGCACCGCGAAGTGGTGAACTACGCGCTGTCGGGCGACACGCTGCACATCCACATGCAGCTGGCCGTGCTGGACGGCCATGCGGACGACTGGGGGCTGGTGCTGCTGTCCCTGGTGGATATCACGGCACGCAAGAAGGCCGAGGCCTATCTGGAATACCTGGGCAAGCACGACGTGCTCACCCAACTGCGCAACCGCGCCTTCTATATCGAGGAATTGAACCGCCTGGCGCGCAAGGGGCCGTGGCCGCTGGCCGTGATCGCCATCGACATGAATGGTCTCAAGGAGGCCAATGACGAGCATGGCCATGCCGCAGGCGACGACATGCTTCGCCGCGTGGGCGAAGTGCTGACCAAGGCCGTGGATGCGCCCGCTTGTGCGGCACGCGTGGGCGGCGACGAATTCATGGTGCTGCTGCCAGCCTCGGACGAGCGCGGCGCCGAAGCCGTCAAAGAGCGCATCCTGTCCCTGCTGGAGCTCAACAACCAGTTCTATCCGGGTCAGCTGGTCAGCCTGTCCATGGGCGTGGCCTGTTGCAACGAGGGCAGCCAGCTGGAGGCCACCGTGTCACGCGCGGACCAGGCCATGTATGCCGAAAAGGCGCGCTACTACAAGGAAAAAATGCTGGACCGCCGCGCGGGCCGGGCATAGACGCCCGGGATCCCGGGAGCAGTGGCCTTCAGGCCTCCGAGGCATGCCGCCCGATTTCGGGCCAGCGGTGATGCAGGTAGATCCACGACGCCAGCCCGATCAGCATCATGCTGATCGAGCCCAGGGCCAGCAGCACCGTCGAATGCATCACCAGAGGCGCCAGCACGCCGGCCACGATGCCATTGGCCGTGGAGCCCACCACGGCCTGCAGCGATGAGGCCAGGCCGCGCCGCTCGGGATGGATGTCCAGCACCAGCAAGGTCACGACGGGCACCATCATGGCCCAGCCGAAGGCGAACACACCCACGGGAATCAACGCCCAGCTCACATGGGCAGGCCAGATCAGGTTGGCAACCAGGTTGACGATGGACACCACGAACATGATCACGAAGCCGTGGCGGATCTGGTGCTTGGGTGGAATGCGCCCGGCCAGCCGGCCGCTCACCCAGGCGCCGCCCATGATGCCCGAGATCGAAATCACGAAGAACCAGAAGAACTGCTGCGGCTGCAGGTGCAGCAGGTCGCCCAGGAAGGCGGGGGCCGACAGCACGTACAAAAACATGCCGTTGAACGGCACGCCGCTGGCAAAGGCCAGCAGCACAAAGCGCGGATCGCTGCACAGCGCCTTGTAGCCCTGCATCAGTGGCTTGAACCGGAAGGGCTGGCGCTGCGCCTGCGGCAGAGACTCGGGCAGAAAGCGCCAGTTGATGCTCCACAGCAGCACGCCCACCAGCGTCAGGAACCAGAATACGGCCGCCCAGCCCAGGTGCACGAACAGCCAGCCGCCCAGCACCGGCGCCAGCGCCGGGGCAATGCCGAAGAAGATGGTGATCTGGGCCATCACGCGCTGGGCCTGGGCAGGCGGAAACAGGTCGCGCACCACGGCGCGCGACACCACGATGCCGGCGCCCGTGGACAGGCCCTGCAGCGCCCGGAACAGCACCAGTTGCGTGATGTTCTGCGACAGCGCGCAGCCTGCCGAGGCCAGCGTGAACACGGCCAGTCCCCATAGCACCACGGGGCGGCGGCCAAAGCTGTCGGCCATGGCGCCATGGAAAAGGTTCATGAAGGCAAAGCCGAACAGATAGGCCGACAGCGTCTGCTGCATCTGCAGCGGCGTGGCGTTCAAGGCCTGGGCGATGCCCGAGAAGGCCGGGATGTAGGTATCGATCGAGAACGGCCCCAGCATGCCCAGGATGGCAAGCAGGACGGCCAGGGCCCAGCGCGGGCCCTGCCAGAGCGGGGAAACATTTTGTGGCATGCAGGCGAGGCGGTTGTGCGCTGCAGGCGGGCCACAGGCGCAGAAGAGGGCCGCACACTCATGCGTCTGCGGCAGGGTGACACTGTAGCGGCTTGGCTGGAATCCGGTGTGACGGATGGCTTGGCGAATGACCTGGGCGATGGAATGAGTTGATAGTTTGTATCTAAATTATATAAATATCGATAAAATTTATCTTTTTCGCCCGCATGCACAGGTCCGCCGTCGGGTGGATGGCATGGTTCTGGGCGCTTTCGCCAAGGATCTTTCATGACTGTTTCTCGCCGCACGTTGATATCAGGCCTGGCTCCGGCCGCGTTGCAGCTGACCGCCGGCGCGGCCTGGTCCAAGGGCCACCGGCTGCAGCTGTCGGCGGCCTATGGCGATGGCATCTTCCACACGCAGAACCTGCGCAATTTCGCGGCACGCGTGGGTGCCGACACCCGGCAGTCGCTGGAGATCGAGGTGGTGTCCGGCTCGGCGCTCAAGCCCATGGCGCAGGTGCTGCCTGCGCTCAAGCGCAATGACCTCCAGTTCGGCGAAGTGCTCATGTCGTCCTGTGCGGATATCCACCCGCTGCTGGCCATGGACTCGCTGCCTTTCATGGTGCGTGGCTTTGACGAGGCCGCGCGCCTGTGGCAGTTGACCCGCCCCGTGCTGCAGGAGTTCTTGCTGGCCCAGCAGGGCGCGCGCCTGCTGTTTGCCGTGCCCTGGCCGGCGCAGGGTCTCCTGAGTCGGCGCCCGGTCCACAGCATCGCGGATCTCAAGGGCCTCAGGCTGCGTGTGCAAAGCGATGCGACCAAGCGGTTGGCCGAGCTCTGGGGGGCGCAGCCGGTGGTGATTGCCGCAGGCGATCTGGGTGCCGTCGTGGAGCAAGGTGGCATCGATGCCATGATTACCTCCAGCGCCACGGGCGCCGACATCCAGGCCTGGAAGGCCATGAAGGTGTTTCTGGATATCAAGGCCTGGATTCCCAAGAACATGCTTTGCGTCAGCGAACTTGCCTGGAGGGGCTTCACCGAGCCCGAGCGCCAGGCCATTGGCCGCGCTGCCGAGTCGGCTGAAAAAGATGGCTGGGCGCTGGCCCAGCAGGCCGATGAGCTGGGCAAGAAGATCCTTGCCGATAACAAGGTGTCCGTGGCCGCGCCGTCGGCGGATCTGCGCCACATGCTGGATTTGGTGGGCGAGCGCTTTGGTCGCGAGTGGGTGGCCAAGGCCGGCAGCAGCAATATGTCGGTGCTGATGGAGTACAACAAGAAAAGGCACTGAGCGCCGGTGCGCTGAGTGCCTTTTTCGGGGTGTTGGTGGTGGGCCCTGAGTGATTCGAACACTCGACCAACGGATTAAGAGTCCGCTGCTCTACCAGCTGAG
>NZ_JTKZ01000622.1:0-4664 GCF_000799035.1 Delftia sp. ZNC0008 | reverse complement strand
ATCTTTTCAACACCAGCGATCTGCATCGCTCTCTTTAGCAGAGCCTTGCATTGTAGCACGTTTTTTCAACAAGCCAACAAGAAGAACTTCGCCACCGCAACCAGAGCATCAGCCCCAGCCGCCCGATCAGGCCACCGAAGCAACCCTCTCATAAAAAAAGCCACCCTTGCGGGTGGCTTTTTGATTCTGGCGGAAACGGAGGGATTCGAACCCTCGATGAGGCTCTACACCCCATACTCCCTTAGCAGGGGAGCACCTTCGGCCACTCGGTCACGTTTCCGGAATGACGTTATTGTAACGTGCTTTTTTGCCGGTTTCGGCAAAACATCGATTTTATTCCGTCTTGTCGAGGCCGAAGGCGGTGTGCAGCGCGCGCACGGCCAGCTCCAGGTACTTCTCGTCGATGACGACGGAGGTCTTGATCTCGGAGGTGGAGATCATCTGGATGTTCACACCTTCCTGGCTCAGCGCACGGAACATGGTGGAGGCCACGCCCACATGGCTGCGCATGCCGATGCCGACGATGCTGACCTTGGCGATGTTGGGATTGCCGACGACTTCGGAGGCACCCAGGGCAGGCACGACCTTGTCACGCAGCAGTTCCATGGCGCGCTGGTAGTCGCCCTGGCTGACGGTGAAGCTGAAGTCGGTTTTGCCTTCCTTGCTGATGTTCTGGATGATCACATCGACTTCGATGTTGGCGTCGGCCACCGGGCCCAGGATGCCGTAGGCGATGCCGGGGGTGTCGGGCACGCCGAGAACGGAGATCTTGGCTTCGCCGCGGTTGAATGCGATGCCGGATACGACGGCCTTTTCCATTTTTTCGTCTTCCTCAAAAGTAATCAGCGTGCCGGAGGTGGACTCTTCCTCCAGGTCGATGTCCCAGGGCGTGAAGCTGGAGAGCACACGCATGGGCACCTTGTACTTGCCGGCAAATTCCACGGAGCGGATCTGCAGCACCTTGGAGCCGAGGCTGGCCATCTCCAGCATTTCCTCGAAGCTCACGGTGTTCAGGCGCTTGGCAGCCTGCACCACGCGCGGGTCGGTGGTGTAGACGCCGTCCACGTCGGTGTAGATCAGGCATTCGGCCGCCTTCAGCGCCGCAGCCACGGCCACAGCCGAGGTGTCGGAGCCGCCACGGCCGAGCGTGGTGACGTGACCGTTGGGATCAATACCCTGGAAGCCGGTGATGATGACCACGCGGCCAGCGTCGAGTTCGGCGCGAACGCGCTTGTCATCGATGGACTCGATGCGCGCCTTGGTGAAGCTGCTGTCCGTGCGCACGGGAACCTGCCAGCCCGAGAAGCTGATGGCTTCCAGGCCTTCGGCCTGCAGCGCAATGGCCAGCAGTGCCGACGACGCCTGCTCGCCCGTGGAGGCGAGCATGTCGAGTTCACGGTAGTACGCCGTTTTGGCCGAGCTGGGAGCCAGCTCGCTGGCCAGGCCCAGCAGACGGTTGGTTTCGCCACTCATGGCGCTGGGGACGACCACCATCTGGTGACCGGCCCTAGCCCACTTGGCCACGCGCTTGGCAACGTTGCGGATGCGCTCTGTCGAGCCCATCGAGGTGCCGCCGTATTTATGAACGATCAGTGCCATTGGATATCAGGGTGACGAAACTGCTAGGCACGGCGCTGTACGACAGGGGGTGCTTGTGCAAGCCAGGTGCTCAAGAGGACTGCGCATGTAGCGAAATGTCCGTCCAGACCCGTCTTGCGCAAGCCATTTGGTTTTGGCGCGCCGCCGGTTTTCGTGCAAAGTTGGACCAAAACCTGTCAATTGTACCAATCGAGCACTGACCCCAGGCGCCGCACAAAACCCCTGCCCATCTTGAGATGGATGCGGTGGCCTCGCGTACGGCAAACGCCGACCTGCGCGAGCAGTTGATCGAGCTGCGCGGCGCTCGGGGTGGTGGCATGCACGCTGCGCAGCCAGTGGCGCAGCACATTGGCCTGGCGCGCCGGGCTCAGCGCCTGCAATGCGGCGATGCGGGGCGGGTTGCCCACCGCACCCAGGTCGGCCTGGGCCATCTCCTGCAGGAGCTCGGCCGCTTCGGCGCAATGCCGGCTGCTGCGCGCAAAGGTGGCGCGAAACTGGGGGAAGGCCTGGCGCAACGCCGGCAGCAACTGGGCGCGGATGCGATTGCGGGTGTAGCGGGCATCGGCATTGGAAGGGTCTTCCACCCACTCCTGGCCGCGCGCAGCAAGCCAGTCCCGCAATACCTGGCCAGGCAGATCAAGCAGCGGTCGATACCACGCAAGTCCCGCCCTGCTCCACTGCGCCGGCATGGCGGCCAGCCCCGCAACGCCGGCGCCGCGCGACAGTGCCAGCAGCAGCGTCTCGACCTGATCGTCGGCATGCTGCGCCAGGGCCAGGCTGCGAACGGCAGGCATGGGCACACCGCCCTGCGCAGGCCAGGGCTCGGTGGCGGCCTTGATCAACGTGGCGTAGCGCAACTGACGCGCCGCATCCTCAGGGCTTTGGCCCGGCGCGTGGCGCGCATCCACGCGGCAGATCTTCAAGGGGACGGCATGCTGCGCACAGGTTTTTTCACACTGGAGCACAAAGGCATCGGCGGCCGACTGCAAACCGTGGTGCACATGGATGGCGACGACCTGGCCCGGCCAGCGCTCGACGCAGGCCAGCAGCAACGCAGTGGAGTCCGCTCCGCCGCTGAAGGCAACGGCCAGCGGCAGCGGTGGCGCAAAGCGCTGGATGGCAGCACCCAAGGCGGCGCCTGACGCGACGTCTGACGCGGCGTCTGATGAGGTGTCCGGCAGGTTCTGCGGCAGGTCGGTGATCGGCATTTCCACAGGCTTGGATCAGGTATGGCAGGACTCAGGCCGAGTCCCGGCGCAAAAAGAAAACGGCTCCCAGGGGGAGCCGTTCAGTGTGCCAGAGCGTGGCGCTGGCCTTCAGCGATTGTCTGCCTTGGTATCGGCGAAACGGCCGTAGCTTTGCAGGCGCTCGTAGCGGCGGTCCTGCAGTTCCTTGGGCTTGAGGTCGGCCAGCTGGCGGTAGGCATCGCCAAGCGCACGCTTGAGGAAGGCGGCCATTTGCTTGGGGTCGCGGTGGGCGCCGCCCACGGGCTCGTTGACGATCTTGTCCACCAGGCCCAAAGCCTTGAGGCGGTGGGCCGTGATGCCCATGGCATCGGCCGCGTCCTGGGCCTTCTCGCCGGTCTTCCAGAGGATGGAGGCGCAGCCTTCCGGGCTGATCACGGAGTAGACGGCGTATTGCAGCATCAGCACCTGGTCGGCAACGGCAATGGCCAGTGCGCCGCCCGAGCCGCCTTCACCGATGACGGTGGTGATGATGGGGGTCTGCAGCTGTGCCATTTCGTAGATGTTGCGGCCGATGGCTTCGGACTGGCCGCGCTCCTCGGCCTCGATGCCGGGGAAAGCGCCGGGCGTGTCCACGAAGGTGAAGACCGGCAGGCCGAACTTCTCGGCCGTCTTCATGAGACGCAGGGCCTTGCGGTAGCCCTCGGGGCGCGTCATGCCGAAGTTGCGCAGCGTGCGCTCCTTGGTGTCGCGGCCCTTCTGGTGGCCGATGACCATGCAGGACATGCCATTGAAGCGCGCCAGCCCGCCCACGATGGACTGGTCGTCGGCAAAGTGCCGGTCCCCGTGCATCTCGATGAAGTCGGTGAAGCAGTCGCGCACATAGTCCAGCGTGTAGGGACGCTCGGTATGGCGCGCGATCTTGGTGATCTGCCAGGGCGAGAGGTCGCTGTAGATGTCCTTGGTCAGCTGCAGGCTCTTTTTGCTGAGCTGCTCGATCTCTTCCGAGATGTCGACTGCGCTTTCGGTCTGCACGTAGCGCAGTTCCTCGATTTTGGATTCGAGCTCGGCGATGGGCTGCTCAAAATCCAGAAAGTTCTTTTTCGCCAACTTGTTTCTCCTTGTCCCAGCCAGGCACGGTGCATGCGTTCCGACCGGAAAACGGGGGTTGATCGGGTGTGATCGGTTTGTCTTCAGGCGGCAGGCTGCGTCTCGAGCGAGCGCCAAATATACCAAGTCGCCACGGTGCACCACGGCTTCCAGGCCTCGGCAACCTCGCGCGCCTCGCTGCGGCTGACGGGGTCGCCTGAAAAATAGTTCTGGCTGATGCCCGAGATCAGGCCTGCATCGTCCAGCGGCAGCACATTGGGCCGCTGCAGGTAGAAGATGAGGAACATCTCGGCCGTCCACCGGCCCACGCCGCGGATGGACATGAGCTCGGCCACGATGGCTTCGTCGCTCATGCCCTGCCAGTCGTCCTGGTGCAGGCGGTGCTCGGTGAAATGCATGGCCAGGTCCACCAGGTAGTCCACCTTGCGGGCGGACAGGCCCACGGCGCGCATGTCGTCCACCTTGAGCTTGAGCACCAGGTCAGGCGCCATCCGCGCAGGCAGGCGTGCGAACTTGTTCCACAGCGTCTGCGCGGCCTTCATCGAGATCTGCTGGCCCACGATGGAGCGCGCCAGCGTGGCAAAGGCATCGCCACCGGGCTGCAGGGCCAGGTGGGCAAAGCGCGGGATCAGGCGCTTCATCACGCGGTCGCGGCGCACGAGCTGGCGGCAGGCCTCGGCCCAGTAGGCAGGCGCGCCTTCGGGCGGCGCGGGCAGCGATATCTTGGCCTTGGGCGTGGCGGCAGCGGCCGCTGCGGCGGCAGGCGGCGAG